>JAFUPE010000097.1 GCA_017481395.1 Ruminococcus sp.
GGATGTCCCTGAGGGTTTTGTACTTCTTGTCGTCAAGAAGCTTGTTGATTGTTACATCAACAGTTACAAAGTTCCTTTCCAGAAGTGTTTCCTCCTAAAATTAATAGGCGGAAGTAAAAGACACTTTTCCCTCAGTTTATATTGCAGCAGAGTAAACAAACGCAGAAAATTCTGCAAAAATCATACTGCAACTTCGCCCGGGAACCGTGCCGGTACTACTTCCTGCGTCCATTAACTCTCACCTCTCTAAAGTAATATTATGCGGCAAAATTCAAACTTTACCGCTATTTTATAATTTTAGTCCTTTTTTTCCTCAAAGTCAATAAAAGCAGAACAAAAAATTAAACCAAATTTACTTTTTAAAAAAGAACATTTTTTACGTTGCTATAAAAACGTTTCTATGGTAAAATTATTGAAGAAAAATAAAAGGAGGAAAATATGCTTACTTTTGTTTGTTACCCCAAATGTACCACCTGCAAAAAGGCAGAGAAGTGGCTTAAGGATAATAAAATTGAATACGTATTCAGAGATATTAAGGAGAATAACCCCGCCTTCGAGGAGCTAAAAGCATGGTATAGCTTAAGCGGTGAGCCTTTAAGAAAGTTTTTTAACACCAGCGGTATTTTATATCGCTCTTTAGAGCTTAAAGATAAATTGCCCTTGATGAGTGACGAAGAAATGCTTAATCTTTTAAGCTCTGACGGTATGCTTGTTAAAAGACCTCTGTTGATTTCTGATAAATATGTGCTTGTTGGTTTTAAAGAGTCACAGTGGAGAAACATATTAATAATGGAATAACCTTAAAAGCAGACTTTTTAGCAAAAGTCTGCTTTTATTTTTGTGATAAAAACGCTTTTATCACTAAAAATTCTCTTTTATCCCAAATTGTTGCGATTAAAGATTTTGTTTGGTAAGCTATAACCATAACAACTGAAGTTACTAAAAGCATTAGAACAAACGAACAACTTTAATAAATTTGGAGATGATTTTAAATGAAAAATGTAAACACAAGAAAGAACCTTTTACTTAAGAGTATGTTAAGCATGGTTATTGTAGCAATGGTATTAATGACGGTTGCAAATGTTGCTGTTTTAACAGCAAGTGCACTCAGTCCTGATTCTATTCCATACGGGGAATGTAGCGACGAAGTTTGGATACTGGAGAGAAGACTGGATGAGTTAAATTATATGCCTACAGAACCTGATGGTGAATTTGATGAATATACAGTTAGGGCTATAAAGGATTTTCAATATTTAAATAATCTTGAGTCTACAGGAAGGACAGATGAGGAAACCTTACACTTATTGTTTTCCGACGACGCTGTACCCAGAGAGTTTCCGGCAAGAATAAAATAAAAGCTAAGAAGTAAGCTTTGTTAATTTACACAAACATAATCTGTGTAGCATTAACAGTGCCGGAAATATATCTTAATAAGATACCGTTTAACCATGTGCATAAGGTTAAACGGTATTTTGCTATAAATTGTTTTCTTTATTGTCAATTTCACGCTTTATACTTTCAAAGGTTACGCCGTATTTTTCGGCAATGTCTTTGGCGTAGCTGACACCCTGAGGAGGTGCAATGAAAATTTTAAAGGAGCGTTTGCCGTTTTCAACTCCTGTAACCATACTTTCGATTTTGCTGTCGCCTTCAATAGTGCTGTTGATTTCGTCAAGGTTTCGTGCAAGGTCGTGCATATGTGTATTGAAAATACATCTGACGCCTAAGTATCTCATAGCCTTGATAACGTCTTTGGCAATATAAAGACCTTCCGAAACGTTGGTTGTGGCAAGGCTTTCGTTTAAAAGCAGCAAGCTTCCTTTGGTAGCAGAGGTGAAAATTTCCGAAAGACGCTTGCTTTCCTCGCCAAGCCTGCCTAAATCGACGGTGTCGTTTTCATCAGCAGGAAAGTGAGTGAAGATATTATCGGCAGGACTTAAGCTCATTTTGTCACAGGGTACGTAAATACCGTTTTGTGCAAGCAAAAAGGCAAGTCCTACTGCCTGTGTAATGGTGGTTTTGCCGCCGCGGTTAGGGCCTGTCAG
The DNA here is from genome assembly GCA_017481395.1 of Ruminococcus sp. The sequence goes on from JAFUPE010000097.1 coordinate 2,046, forward strand.
AATATAAATACGGGCACTATCGTCAAACTTAAAGTCGTTGGTGATAATATCCTCGGCTTTTGCGGAATCTTCCTCGCTTAAGGCTTTAATGGCAAGCTTGATGTTGTAAATGCCCTTTGCATCGGTTAGGCGGTTGCCGCTTTTTAAAATTTCTGGCTTTGAAAGGGTAAAGCCTTTTTCTAAAATTTTGTCAGCAAGCTCGGCAAATCGGATGTAAAAGGTGATTTCGGGCATCAGGGTAATAAAGGTGTAGCCGCTGTTGCCTACGTATTTGTTAAGGGTAGATTTCATGTTGTTGACGGTACGCTTTAGTATATCTGTTACAACCCTTTTAAGTGCATCGGACATAGGGTCAGCACCCGTAAGGCTTGATGAGGCAAAATCATTGACGTCGTTTTGTGCACCGATTACAGCAGTACCAAGTCCAAAGCTGACAGTAGATGGATTAGCAGGATGGAAGCTTGTAAAGCCGGTTACGTCATTGCCATGGTGAAGCTCGCTTTGATTTGAGGCAAAACTAATAAATCTTTTAAGGAGTCCGCTATCGGTAAAAGCCTTGTCGTTAAGAGAAATTACTCCTACGGTTTTGGGGCGGAGCATATTGTCAAGGTTAACGCCTAAAGTGATGCTCTTAAGACTTCGGGCTTTCTCAAAAAGCTCCTCGATATCTTTTTTTAGGTCAGGAAAGCCGCTGTCCGCGTAGATTGACTGAACCATTTCCTTAAGCTTTAAAAGTCCCTCGGACTTTACGTTGATTTCCTCTAAGGTGGTTTTTATGGCTGTGATGCAGTCAACGTAGCCGTCAAGCTCGCGAAGGCGGTTAATAAGTTGCCAAAGTGACGATGCCTCGGTGTCCTTCTGAAACCTTTCAATTTCTCTTAAGTCCTTTAGCTTTAAAAGAAGAGCCGTTAAATTTTCTCTTAGTTTCGGAAATTTAAGAAAGTCCTCGAAAATATCGCTTCGATATTTGATAACCTCTTCGTCGTCGGTAATGTTTATCAAAAGCTCTTTTATAATATTAAGCTCGTAAGGGTCCTTTGTTAAGGCTTCGCATAAAAAATCCACCGACAAATCATTTATGGCTTCTTTGCTTAATGGGCGGTAAACGGCAGAGGAGCCCTGAGGTTTAAAAAGGCTGAAATCTTCTCTATTCACAAAATCACGCTTTCATTTAAGAATGTAGTTTTATATTAACACATAGCAAAAAGCAATTCAATGGCTTGCAATATAAATTATTTGTGTGTATTATATATGTGTATATTTTGTTTTTTTAGGTGATAAAATGGATAAAAAAATGATAGAACGTATTAATGAGCTTGCTAAAAAGAAAAAGACAGAGGGACTTACCGAGGCTGAAAGTGCAGAGCAAAAAGAGCTTTACAAACTTTACCTTGCCGAAATCCGCGGTCAGTTTTCGAAAACCCTTGACAACGTAAGTGTAAAGGAAGCCGACGGCAGAGTGGTGCCCTTTAAAGAAGCATACGGCAAACAGGGACAGTAAGCACATACAAAGGTGTATATTAAACAGATAACCCCTACGGCGGTTTGGAAAGTATACGGCAAAACAGAAAAATCTAAGAAGACCCTATTATAGAATATCGTTAAAAGATGCGGCTTTACTCCGGTTTTTAAACGGAGTAAGGCCGTCTTTTGTTTTTGATTTCTGACAGATTATTTTGTAATGTTTTAGCTTGAATACGAAATTGTACTAACTCGTTCTTTTAAAGCATTTTTTCGCTTGATTCCGTTTTTCGGGCTATAGTCCAGTTCTTACAAAGCACGCAGAGAATTAATTTGTTTTTATGTAAAATATTGTAGAAATTTTTCTTCACACATTACCATATGTTGAAAATAAAACCATTTTATGGTATCTTTTAGGTGTTGTTGCATTGATTTTTACCGAAAAAATATTTTTGGAGGCGAAAAATTTGCGTATAGCAATTGTAGACGACGAAATGCTTTTTGCTAAAAATTTTTCTGAGGTTATCCGCAGAGTTTTTACCGGTTCACTGCAAAGACTTGAAATCTTCCTTTCGGCCGAAAGTATATTATCTTCGCCCATAAGCTTTGACCTGATTTTTTTGGATATCGAAATGCCCGGTCTTTCGGGAATTGAGCTTGCCCAAAAGCACAGGGAAGCTTTGGGTGACGTAGTTTTTGTTACAAACCGTGATGACTTAGTTTTCGAGGCTTACAACACCACTAACTCGCTGGGATTTATAAGAAAGAGCAGCCTTGAACAGGACCTTAAATCCATAATAAAGCGGATTAACCGCAATAATCAGTTACATAACGGATTTTCCGTAAAAAACGGCGACATAGTGACCAAAATCAAATATTCCGATATTTTTTATATAGAAAAGGTAGGTCATAACGTAGTTATACATACACCTTCGGGAAAATACAGTCAGAGAACCACTATATCGAACATGGAAACTTCTCTTTTACCCTTCGGTTTTGTCAGAACACACATAGGGTTTATTGTAAACTTGGCACATGTCGTCCATGTAAAATCCAACTGTGCGGTCCTCGCAAACGAGGCAGTTATCCCGGTAAGCAGAAGCAACGTAAAAAGCGTAAAGGACAAGTTTCTCGAAAGGAATGTTCTCGTTAATGAATGATAATCTGACACAAATTTTCGAGCTCAGCATAAACCTGTTTCAGGGTATAACTTTTGTTGTTTTCTGTAATTCCTTTTTGACACCACGCTTTAAAAAAACTGTCAACATTATACTTTGCATATTAACAATCCTTCTGCTTTTTCTGTCAATCTCTGCAATCAATAGTTTCTTTTCATCAATTGCAAATATAGAAATTCTTGTTTATCTGCTTATAATGATTCCGTTTTCTGTTTCCTGCCACAATGCTAAACTTCACCTGAAAATAACTATGCCCCTGATTATTTTTGTAATCTATATGTGCGTATCAATGATATTTTCGGCCTTTCTATCTGTAATTACAGGCAATGATGCCCAGCAGATTATTACTCAAAGCTCGGTCGGCAGGTTTATTTACCTTATGATAGGTAATACTGCCTATTTCTTTATACTTTATATTGTTCAGCGGATTTATAAAAACAAAATCAACATAAAAAAGCCTGTTGACGCCTTTGCATTTATTGCGATACCCTTGCTTACAATGGCACTGATACTTCTTGCTACTGCTGTTATAACCGATGAAAGTACATCTCAGTCAGGCAGGGTTTACCTCGGCATTATAAGCTTTATTGCTTTTATAGTTGCGTTTTCCATGTTTCCGTTAATGAAACAGATAAGTAAAGCTGCCGAGCTTGATGCCCTTAACACTCTTATGGCAAAGGAGCAGGAAATGTATAAAACGGAAATCTCCAATCAGAAAACCTATGTAGAAGAAATTTCCCGCGTAAAGCACGAAATGAGGCGTACCCTCGGTTTCATCAATCTGCTTCTTTCAGAGGGCAATATAAATCAAGCACAGGAAATCTGCCGAAGCACAGATAATTCGCTTAATGACATAACCCCTGCTTTCTGTACAGACAACGTGTATCTTAATACCATACTTAACAATGCCCACAAAAAAGCTATACAAAACGGTATCACTGCCTGCTTTACAATTAAAAGCGACCTTAAGTATACCGAGGGCAACGACATGCTGTCTCTTTTAGGAAATCTTACCGACAATGCTTTCGAAGCCTTGACTTCGGTTAAGGAAAACAAACTTATTCAGATTACTGTTTTTGAAAAAGGACATTACTACATTATCTCGGTAAAAAATACCGTTGCAAAACCTGTACTTAAAGAAAATCCCGACCTAAAAACCACAAAGTCCGATTCAAAATCTCATGGTCATGGCTTGAAAATTGCAAAAAGCATTGTAAAAAAATACAACGGCACCATAAACTTTTCAGAGAAAGAGGGGATTTTCGATGTAAGCCTTATGCTCGAAAAACCCGATACAGAATAAGTAACAGTTAAATAAAGCCAAAAAACTACCAATCACGCCAAAATCGACAAATAAAGCTAAAATCTGCTATATTAGTGTTAAAGAAAAGCAGGAGAAAACACCTATGTTTAACTCTTTATCACAGCATATAGCAGGTTTTTTATTTCGCCAGAAATGCTTCGAAAAAAACTTTATGCCTGTATACGTCTATGGTATCGAGGTTTTGATTTCCTCGTTAACAGGCGTATTCTTAGTGCTTTTAGCAGGACTGGCAACAGGCAATTTTATAAACTCAGTAATTTTTCTCGTCTCGTTTATTTTCCTCAGGCTATATACGGGCGGACTTCACTGCAACTCCTATATACTTTGCAATACATTTACCACCCTAAGTTTTCTTATTGTAGTGCTTATTAATAACGCAGTTTATGCTCTGCCCGAAAGCCCTGTGGTTTACTGCGGCTTTTCTGTTATCTCCTTTTTAATCACCCTAATTTTCGCCCCTGTAAGCAATCCGAATAAGGAGGTTTCGCAAAATCAAAAATACCGTTACCGGCTTGTTTCTATGTGTATACTGATTTTGCATTTTCTGCTTTATTCAGTTTTTTGTACCTATAAAAGTGCAGGAATAATCGTTACAACCGACATTATCGCCTGTGCTTATATAATAATCGGACTAATAAAAAACAAAATCGAAAGGAGTATTTCCGATGAAAATCAAAAAGAACACAGCTAATGTAATTGCAAAGGCAGCTGAAACTGCTGCCAAGGCTGCTGCCGGCAGTGCCTCATGGTGGGGTATGCATCAGGCAAAAGAGCCCAAAGAGCTTAAGATGATGATTAAAAAGTAATCAAAACATCAAACTTTACTAAAGCGAAACAGCGGAGTCTGCCAAAAGGTAAACTCCGCTGTTTTGGTTTTTATATTTATAAATTAATTATGTACTGAAGATTATTTTTTCTCTTCTGCTTGTCTGAGAAGCTTAAGCCTGTTTTCCATATACTTTTGCTTAAATACGCGTTGGTCGTAGCTTTCTTCAACGTATTTTCTGCCGTTTTTGCCAAGCTCTGCGGCTTTTTCGGGATTATTCAGCAGATATGAAACCTTGTCCACAATTGAGTCTGCATTCCCAATATCAATAGTATATCCGTTTACTCCGTCAATCATAGCACTTGAGGGACCAGGGTACTTGGTAACAATAACAGGAACCTCCATAGCCGCCGCTTCTACTACACTCATACCGAATCCTTCGCGGTAACTGGGCAGTACAAAAACATCCATAGCCGATATAAACCTTTCTACGTTAGTAACTCTGTCGGTTTTTATAATATCATCAAAGGTTTTAAAGTACTCAAGCATTTCGGGAGCCATGGTTTCTTCCTTTTCAATGGGACCTACAAACAGAAGCTTTGCCGCGGGAAAATCCTTTTTAAGTGTTTTGAATGCATCAAAAAGCTCGTGACAGCCTTTTTCTCTGCCCAATCTGCCTACAAACCCCACAACGGGAGCATCTGCAGGGATATCGTACTTTTGACGTATTTCTCGGCTGTAGGATTCCTTTTTTGTAACGTCAAAGGCAGTTAAATCAAGGCCTTTTGCACTTCCGCACCAAATAACCTCGCTCTTTTCTTCGTTGTAAAACCCTTCCTTACGGCAAAACTCAAGGTTGCCCACGCTGTCGGGCTGAATGTTTGTGGAAAAACGGCAAACCATTTTTTCGAGCATTTTGAAAACTTTTCTTTTAATGCCATGCATTGTAACGTAAACCATACCCCACTGGCAGTAAAGTCTGACGGGGACCTTAGCCATTTTTGAGGCTAAGGATGAATATATACTGGCGTTGGGTGTAGAGTACTGAATTAAATCAAAGCTGTTCTTTTTAAGAAACTTTTTTAAAGTTAAAACACTTTTTACGGACCCCATAACACTGATTCCGCGAGGAAAGGCAATGGGATACGTGTTTACAAAGGGGAATTGCTCCTTTAGCTCGGCTTCATAGCTTTCATCCATATTGCAAACTATAGTTACCTTAATATCATTTTCATTGTATTCGTTCAAAAACGGTTTTATCCAGTTGTTGATTGACGACCACATGGTGGTTACAATACATATTGATTTCATTTTTTAGCCTCCTGAAAATCAGTAAAGAAGCAAAGGCAAGCTTCTGCCAAAACACATATAACAAATATAAATTTATAAGAATATTATATATTTTTTTCAAATCGAAGTCAACATAATTACCCGTAAAAAAGCAACGTATCTTTTAAATCGGTACGTCGCTTTTTCTTTTATTAATATATAATTAAAGCCTAAGCCTCGGTAACCTCGATTACCAAGTCGCTTAAGGGATAACTGCAACAAGGATGCAAATAACCGAACTTGTTGTCTGCCTGACGTCGTTTGTCGAGCTTTTCGGGGACAAACACCCTGCCCGAAATCAGCCTTGAACGGCAAAAACCGCACTCGCCGCTTCGACATCTCGAAGGAGGAGTAATTGAGTTTTGCTCTAAAATACGAAGGATGGTGTTTTTTGTAGAAGCTTTAATTTCTGTAATCTGGTCTTTCACCTTAACGGTAATGTGTACATTTTCGGGTACATCAGAGGGATATTCGGCAAAATACGCAGGGTCGGCTACCTCGCCATGTACCTCGTGACGAATGTACTTTTTCTCAAGGCTAAGCTTTTCAAGCTCTTTGTCTACAAAGCTTACCATCTGTTGAGGACCGCAAATAAAAACAGAATATTGCCCTTCGGCATATTTTGATATAAGCTCTGCCGTAACAAAGCCTTGTTCGAAGCCCTCCTTATGCTGATGGCTGAGAACATAAATAACCTTAATTCTGTCAGAGCTCTCAGCAAGGGCATCAAGCTCGTTTTTAAAAAGAATATCATCTTCACTGCGGATTGCGTAAATAACAGTAAGACTGCAATCCTCGTCCCCGTCGCGAACAGCCTTTGCCAAGGAAACGAAAGGCGTAATGCCGCTGCCCCCTGCGATACCTACAATGTGGTGTGCATCTCTTAAAGGCTCATAGGTAAAGTTGCCTATGGGGTCAGACACAGTAACCTCTGTACCTGTTTTCCATTTTTTAAGAATTGTATTTGAAACCAAGCCGCCGTCAACCGATTTAACTGTAATCATATAAGTGCCCGCTAAGGATTCTTTTGGAGAAGAGACAATAGAATAAGGACGCGAGTAAATCTTGCCGTCCTTTTCTGCAAATACCGAAAGATACTGGCCTGCGGAAAAGTACGCGCACTCCTTTGTGCCTTTTTCTTCTGACGGCTTTAATATAAACGTCTTTGCGTTTTTGTGGTTAATAACCGAATGCACCCTGAGATACTGCTTATTCGGATGAAGTCGTTTGTATAAATCGTTTGCCTGACCTGTTGCGGCAGGCATTTTAAACGGAGCCGAAGCAATTGCAATTTCGCGGTTTTTAATAAGCTCTGTAAACCTTGCAGGATTCAGTGAATTAAGATTATGCTTATCCATTCTGCTTTACCTCCCTTAATATTCTGCCTGCAGTGGAATTACCGTTAGAGTAAGCACTGCTGTAGCCGTCGGCACGGTCACCATGTGCACCTACAAAATAAAGGTTCTTTGTAAACATTTCGTTTTTGCCGTTCATAATACGGGCAATCATAGTGTCCCAAGGCTGAATCTCGTATCCATAGGGTGTACCGTTGGGAGTGTTAAGGTATCTTGCAAAGGTAACAGGCGTTGCGACGGAAATTTCTTCTATAAAAGGCTTTACAGAAATACCCATCCTGCTTTCGTAAGCACTAATAATCTGCTCTGCCATTCGATTTTTAAGTTTTTTATAGTTCTCGGGTTTAACCTCTGCCCAACCTTTTTCCGAAAGCATAGTGGTAAAAAACAGTGTACAGGTGCCCTGTGGAGAAGAGTCTTTTACAACGTTATTAAGGCAATTTACAATAACAAAGCTTTCCTCGAAGCGGTCCATGCTTTGGTACTGCTTTAAAGCATCTGGAGAATCGTACAGAAATACCGAGTAATCTTTTATTCCAAGCTCCTCGGCACTTCTGTTAAGTCCAAGATAAACTGTAAAAAACATCTCGCCTTTTTTGCGTGCGTTGGCAAGCTTTACGCCCTTTTCGGGAACATCCTCGGCTTTCATCATTTTTGAATAGGCTGTGTCGGGGAAGCAGTTTGCCACAATGAAATCTGCGAAAATTTCGCGTTCTTTTGTTTTAACACCTACGGCTTTTCCGTTTTCGGTAAGGATTTCGGTAACCTCGGTATTGTACCAAATGTCACCGCCGTTGTCTTTGATAACCTTTTCAACAGCAAGGGAAAGCTCGTGAGATTTCATTGAAGGCATAGCGGGACTTCCGGCAATATAGCGTGCCATCATAAGCAGATAGTGTGCCAAGTCTAGCTTATCTGTAGATGCACCCAGATAAGGCCAGTAGGTCTTGATAATATTCTGTGCCTTCTTTGGCATTTTTAGTGCATCAAGGCATTCATCAACCGAATGCGACGCCATTCTCATAAAATCTGCATGTTCTGTCAACATTACCGCAGGGTCGGGCTTTCCCTTAGCGAAATAATTAAGTGCCGCTTCTACCTTTTCTGCACACTCAAATAAAGCCAGCACACTTTCGCGGCTGCCCGGTACCTGACGCTCCATTTCGTCACAAAATGCCTCAATTCCTGCAGGCATTGCGGCGTCGTAACCGTCTTTGCCCTGTGCTATAACACGAAAAGCGTTGGTCTCGTTTACCCATGTTACGTCTGCACCTAAGCTCTCAAAAAGCTTTCGCACCGAACCGGGGGTTTCCTCGGTGCCAACGTTTGCAAGCTCATGCAAGGAAGGCTCGAACTCAAATCTGCCTCTTACAAAGCTTGTGGCACAGCCGCCGGGGACAAGGTTTCTTTCAAGTACCAATGGCTTAAGACCGCCCTTGGCAAGGGTTGCCGCAGTCATTAGCCCTGCGTTACCTGCACCTATTATAATCACGTCGAAAGTCTTCTTCATATTTGCACTACCTCTGAAATAACAATACATTTAACTGCTGATTTTTGAAAAATTGTCTGCATATTATATTATCACAACAAATGCCTGCTTTCAAACACACTTTGACCGTTGTCTCGTAAATTTTTCGTAAAGAATTGCAAATATTAACGGAGAATACTATTTAATCATCCAAAAATCACCTTATCTGTTGACAAAAGGCATAGATTTTGATAAAATGTGCACGCTTAAAGGGGAGTAGTTCGCAGCATAGCTGTGGTACAATTCGTCAGTACATACCGCATGGCGGTATCGGATGTATCTTAAAGAACGAGACTTTTATTGCGAAATTCTTTGGGATTTTGCAATAAAGGTCTTTTTTCTTTTGTAGAAATAAAATTCAGGAGGCATTTATGAAACCATGGTATCAGATGTCAAAGGCTGAGGTCTTTGAAAAGCTTGGTGTAACAAGCGAAGGCTTATCTAAAGAAAAAGCCAAAGAGCTCCTTGAGACAAATGGAGAAAATGTTTTGCAGGAAGGCAAAAAGAAAACTGTTTTACAGGTATTTTTAAGCCAGTTTGCAGATTTGCTTGTAATCATACTGATTGTGGCGGCAATTATTTCTCTTATTTCGGGCAACATTGAAAGTACAATTGTAATTTTCGCTGTAATCGTTATGAACGCATTACTGGGAACCGCCCAGCACATAAAGGCTGAAAAATCTCTGGAAAGCCTTAAATCCCTTGCTTCGCCAACTGCAAAGGTTATCCGAGACGGCGTTAAGATTGAAATCCCCTCCAAAAACGTTGTTGAGGGCGACATTGTTGTTCTTGAAGCAGGCGATTTGGTTGTTGCCGACGGCAGAATTTTAAACAATTACTCCTTGCAGGTTAACGAAAGCTCGCTGACGGGTGAGTCCACAAATGTTGACAAAGACGAGGCTGTTATAGACGGCGAGGTGCCCTTAGGCGACCGAACCAATATGGTTTTTTCCGGCAGTTTAGTTACTTACGGCAGAGCTTTGGTTGCTGTTACTGCTACGGGTATGAACACCGAAATCGGTAAAATCGCCTCACTTATGAACTCTGCCAAGGAAAAGAAAACGCCATTACAGAAAAGCCTCGACGGTTTCTCGAAAAAGCTTGCCATTATTATTATGGCAGTTTGCGTTGTTGTTTTCGGCTTAAGCATGTATAACGGATTCAGAGGAGTAGAAAATCCCGATACAATGAAGATTGTTATGGATTCTCTGCTTTTTGCGGTTGCACTTGCAGTTGCGGCAATCCCCGAGGCGTTAAGCTCTATTGTTACTATTGTTCAGGCAATGGGCACACAAAAAATGGCTAAGGAAAATGCCGTTATCAAGGACCTTAAGGCGGTTGAGAGCCTTGGCTGTGTGTCGGTTATCTGCTCTGACAAAACTGGTACTCTTACTCAGAACAAAATGACAGTTCAGCAGGCATATATAAACGGCGAGGTATTGCTTGGCGACAGCCTTGACATTAACGACCCTAACCATAAGCTTTTGCTTTACAATATGGTTTTAAATAACGACTCCAGCATTGTTGACGGTACAGGTATAGGCGACCCTACCGAATACTGTCTGCTCGAAACCTATCGCCGCCTTGGGCTTAATGAAAATACCCTTCGCCGCGACGTAACAAGACTTGAAGAGGTTCCCTTTGACTCTGACAGAAAAATGATGAGTACAAAGTTTATGATTGACGATAAGCCTTGCGTGCTTACCAAGGGTGCTCTTGATGTAATTTTAGAGCGTTGTATAAAAATCGCTACTGCCGAGGGCGTTCGCGATATTACGGAGGAAGACAAAAACGCCATTTTACGCAGAAACCGCAAATTCTCCGAAAACGGCTTACGAGTTCTTACTTTTGCTTACAAAAACAGCGACGAAGCCTTAAGCGTAGAAACCGAATATAATTTCACGTTCTTAGGTCTTGTTTCTATGATTGACCCGCCCCGAGAAGAGTCAAAGCAAGCGGTAGAGGATGCCATACGTGCAGGCATTAAGCCAATTATGATTACAGGTGACCACAAAATCACCGCTACTGCCATTGCAAAGCAGATTGGCATTTTCCGCGACGGCGACATCTCAGTAACAGGTATGGAGCTTGACGCTATGAGCGACGAAGAGCTTGATAATAATATTGAAAAAATCTCTGTTTACGCCCGAGTATCTCCTGAAAACAAAATCAGAATTGTTGATGCATGGCAGAGAAAAGGCAACATTGTTTCTATGACAGGTGACGGTGTTAACGATGCCCCTGCACTTAAAAAGGCAGACATCGGTGTTGCTATGGGTATTACAGGTACAGAGGTATCAAAGGACGCCGCATCCATGATTTTGCAGGACGACAACTTTGCTACCATTATCAAGGCTGTTGCAAACGGCAGAAACGTTTACCGCAACATAAGAAACTCTATTCTTTTCCTGCTTTCGGGAAATATGGCAGGAATTTTTGCAGTTCTTTATTGCTCTTTGGTTGGCTTGCCTGCTCCCTTTGCGGCGGTTCATCTTCTCTTTATCAATCTTCTTACAGACTCCTTGCCTGCTATTTCAATCGGTATGGAAAAACCTGCAGGCGACCTTTTAAGTCAGAAACCCAGAGACCCCAACAAGGGCATATTAACCAAGGACTTTGCTTTGCTTATGTTAGGTCAGGGTGCATTAATTGCAATTGTAACCCTTATTGCTTTTTACCTTGGTAACCCTGCCGAAACTCCTGCACTTGCAAGCACAATGGCTTTTGCAACCCTTACACTTTCACGTCTTTTCCATGGCTTTAACTGTAGGAGCAACCACTCTGTTTTTAAAATCGGACTTCTTTCGAATATGTACAGCGTAGGTGCATTTTTGGTAGGCACTCTGCTTTTAGTAATCGTGCTCTTTGTTCCTGTTATTCAGAGCTGATTTGCAGTAGAAGCTATAAATCAGACCCAGTTTGGTTTAATTTGGCTTTTGGCAGTAATTCCAACAGTAATAATTCAGCTTATCAAGGGCATTGTGGATTTGATAAACAAAAAGAAATAACATTATATACCCGAAAAGGCAGTCTCATATGAGACTGCCTTTTGTCATTTGGTACGATATATTATTTTGCCCAAGAAGGACTTGCTTCGTAAGAAACCATTTCGCCTTTATAAGGAAATGTTATTTTGTGAGAAAAGAGCATTGGCTCTTTTTTGTCGCTTTTTGAGCCGTACTTATGGTCTCCTACCAAAGGAAAGCCTCGGCTTGCAAACTGCACCCGTATCTGGTGGCTTCTGCCTGTGTACAGGCGGATATGTACAAGGCTTTCCTCACCCTCTGTAAGCCTTCTGTACTCAAGCTTTGCCTTCTTAACCCCTGCTCTCTGCCTTTTAACAACAAAGACCTTGTTTTTTCTGGAATCTTTAAAAAGCAGGTCCTCAAAAGTGTCGCTCTCACCAGGTGTGCCGTGAACCTTTGCAAGGTACTCTTTGACCATTATTCCATCCTGAATAACCTTCGAAAGTATTGCGGCTGTTTTCTTATTGCGTGCGTAAACCATTACTCCGCCTACGTTTTTGTCCAGCCTGTGAAGTGTAAATACCTTACCGCCGAATTCTTCACACAAAGCTTTAGGAACTTCATGCTCAGCATCAAGTCCCACAGGCTTATTAATTACTATTATGTTATCGTCAAAATGCAGAATTTCCACTTAAAATCACTTGTCCTGCTTCATTTTGTAGTTGAAGAGCACAGCGGCAATAACTGCAATAGCCACAGCGTAGCCTGACACCCATAAAACCTCAGGCAGAATTTCTGAAAATTCACCGGAAAGGGCAAATCTGCCCGCTTTAACAGCGTGGATAAAGGGCAGAAGGTTTGCCACCTTCTCAAAGGTTCCGCCGATAAGCTCAATGTCAAACCATGTGCTTGAAAGCCACGCAGAAAGGTTTGTAAGCAGTGCACCGCATACTCCGCCTACCATTTTATCATTAAATACCGTTCCGCACAAGAGGCCTACAGCAATATAAAAAATTGCGGTGGGTATATTCACAAGAATTGCAGGGAAAATGTTGGGAGTATATTCAAGCCCCATAAAGAAAGCCGCAATATAGCACACAATTATCTGCACCAGTGCAACGGGAATCAAGGGCAGAGTATAGCCCAGTATGTACTGCGAAGGTTTAAGAGGCGACGTAAAAAGCCTTAAGATAAAGCTTGTGCATCTGTCCTTGGAAACTATTGTTGCAGTAAAAAGCGAAATAAAGCTTAAGCCGAAAACCGCAACACCCGGCAAAAGATTTTTGATGTCAAAAAGCGACATGCCCGCCTCAGCAGGGATGCTCTTGTTAATTACTGTAAGCAGCACAAGAAGCACCAAAGGAAACAGAATACCGAAAATAAGTGTAAATATGTCACGCAGGATTTCCTTTGTGTTTCTGCCTGCAAATACTAATGTTCTTCTCATAAATTATACCTCGTCATCGGCAATTCTTACGAATGCCTCCTCAAAATCTGATGTACCTGCCTTAGCTTTAAGCTCGTCAGCAGTACCCTCTGCCTTAAGCACACCCTTTGCCATAATTCCAATGCGGTCGGCAAGTGCCTCGGCCTCTTCAAGGTAGTGGGTTGTAAGTATTATTGTAATTTTACCCTTAAGCTTTTCGATATGCTTCCAAAGCTCACGGCGTGCTAAAACGTCAAGTCCCAACGTAGGTTCGTCAAGAAAAATAATTTCAGGCTCAGAAATAAGTGCCATGGCTATGCTTAGTCTTCTCTGCCAACCGCCCGAAAGAGTTTTGGCACGGTTTTTTTCGATATCAGCCATATCAAATTCTTCAATCATTTTTGAAGCTTTAACTTTAGCCTCAGCTTTTGAAAAACCGAAAATTCCTGCAATAAACTCAAGGTTTTCACGGACAGTCAAATTAGGTGCAACAGAAGTTTCCTGAGGAGAAACGCTTATAATCTGCTTAACGTCGGTTTCGTCATCCTTTATGCTTTTGCCCATAAGCAGTGCATCGCCCGATGTAGGCTTAATAAGGCAGGAAAGCATTTTGATAGTTGTGGACTTACCTGCACCGTTAACGCCTAAAAGTGCATACATCTCGCCTTTATCAACAGTTAAGTTAAGGTTATTGACAACGGTTTTGTCCTTATATTTTTTGGTCAGATTATGTGTTTTTATGGCAAGCATATTAACCTCCGAATGTAAAAATAGGCATATTGTTTATTTTGGCAAATGCCATACCTCGATTATCCCCTACAACAAGCAGCTTATCGCCTGCCTTGATATCGTAAACCTTTCTTGCGTGCTTCGGAATTACAACCTGACCACGCTCGCCTACCTTTACCATACCGAAAACATATCTGCCGTCAGAAGGGTTTTCCTCTACTTCTACGTTTTCATCAATAGGACAGGTAACAAGTGCATCCAGTGAAACCTCGAAAATCTGTGCAAGCTCAGCACATTTCATAACATCAGGAAGGCTTTCACCCGACTCCCACTTTGCAACGCTTTGCCTTGAAACGCCGATTTTCTCCGCCAGCTCCTCCTGAGAAAAGCCAAATTTGTTTCGTAAATACCTTAAATTCATATCAATCATATTTTTCATTCCTTTCGCATTGTATTATATCACTTGATATAGGGGTTCACAAGCAATCATACCTTACAATTAATGTTAAAGTTGGTTGCAAAAAAGGCATTGCAGCTTCGGCGGCAATGCCTTGGTGTAGTATTAATCAAACTGCAGGAACAAAGGGAAGCTCTATGCGGGTTTCCTCGCTGCTTTCGGTTTGTGCCGCAGTCGTTTCATCCTCAGTAATGGTGTTGGTTACAACCGCCTCGGTAGTAAGTACGGCAGCTTCCCCTGTTTCGGTGAAAGCTTCTGATGCCTCTGTTTTCGAAAAGGTTATAATTTCGAGGTCGTTGCTTTCCGCAGAAAGGTGGGGGGTGGTTTCTTCTGCTTCGGCAGTGCTTTGTACCGAAGTGTCAGATAACGCAGTCGACAAAGCAGTTGGGTCCTGCAATGAGGCGGCAGTGTTGCTCTCGCTTGGCTCTGCCTCGCCGCATCCGCAAGCGGTAATTGCAAGAGATATTAATGCAATTATTAAAACTAAAAACTTATATTTTTTCATATCTTTACTCCTGAAACATAATCAGACAGCAGGCACAAAGGGAAGTGTAATAATGCCCGTAAATTCGGTTTTTTCTGCCTCGGAAGTCGCGGCCTCTGTAGACGAAGCCTCTGTAGCCTCTGCAATCTCGGTCGATTCTGTTGCCTCGGAAGAAGGCAGAGTTACCTCGGCGGGGTCTGTTGCCGTTGATGAAGCAGGCTCACTTTCTGCAGGGGTTGAGGCAGTGCTTTCAGCAGGGTCGGTTAATACCGAAGACAAAGGTTCGCTTTCTATAGGGTCAGTTATTAATGATGAAGCAGGCTCGCTTTCTGCTGATGTAGTATTGACACTTTCAGTAGGGTCGGTGATTATCGAAGAAGCCTCAGTAGCCGAAGTTTTTATTTCAGAAGCAGGAAAAGACTCCGACGGAGACTGTGTAGTACTTTGGGTAGCCTTTGAAAAGGTGCTTTCGGACTCATTGACGGTAGTAATTGCCAACGACTCGGTAGTAGGGGGCACTGTATTCTCGCCGCCGAAAAGCTCGTTGGTTAACCCTGCAAGCCACTTCTGCAAGTGGGTGGCATCCTTAATACTTACACCCTCTTTGCCGTCAATATCGGCAAGAATAAGCTGAGGCTCGGAAAGTGTGCTTAACTTTGCAAGATATTTCTGAATCAAGGTAACGTCTTTTATGCTTATTTTTGTGTCAAGGTTAACGTCACCTTGCTGAAAATCCCACCAAGGTATAAGCTCGGTATCGTCATCCGTTGCGAATATTGCAGGAACACAGCAAATTAAAATTGCCAGCATCAATAAAACCGATAATAAACGTTTAACCACAATACCAACTCCATTTCTGGTATCAGTTTAACATCCCCAAAAAGTGATGTCAACCGCAAACTGTGAGGTTAAGTTTATAACCGAGTCTAAATGGAAAATCAATTTGTGCTAAGTACTATGCTTACGTAAATTTGGTTGTCCTGCTCATTAATAAGCAAATCGCCGTCATGGTCTTTTGCGATTTTTCTGAGAATTGATAGTCCTCTGCCATGGTTAAAGCTGTCCTCTTTACTTGTTACAAGCTGAGGATTTTCCTTAAGCACACAGCCGTCGGTGGTGTTTACGCAGGTGATTATGCAAAAGTTAATGTGGGTTTTGATTTTAAGATGTATTTTTCTGTTTAACTGAGGCTTCGAAACAAGGTAGTCTATGGCATTGTCACAAAGGTTGCCTATTAGCGAAACTGTGTCACCTGTGCTTAAGAAGCTAAGGTTGTGAGCAATATCTACCGTAAAATCAATATTAGATGAGCAGGCTTTTTCAAGCTCAACGTTGATAATGGCATTCAGAGTGGGATTGTCGGTGTTTATAGGCGTAAATGCAGATTTTAGCGACACGGTGGTTTCGCGGCAAAGGCTTATGGCTTCTTTGTAGCTGCCGCTTTCGATTAGTTGCTCAAGTGCGCTGATTTTGTTTTTTATGTCGTGCTTTTCGTTGGAGATTTTTTCAATCTGTCTGTTTGTAGCAAGGGTGCTTGCTTCGTAAAGCTTGTTTCGCTGTGTGTTAAGCAGAAGTTCGGTTTTTTCAAAATTCGCTTTGCTCAGACGCATAAGTAAAAAATAAATCAGCACCGCAATGACTATCATTGAAAAACAGCAAATCATAAGGTACACAAGGATGTTGTCGCTGAAGGCTGCTGCCTGATAAATAAACATACAGCAGTAAAGTATAACGGTGCAAAGTAAAGGGATAGCGGTAAAAGCAACAACCTCAAACAATCCCAAAAGCTGTACTTTTTTAGGGTTGAGCTTCAATACCAGCCATAAAAGCAGGGCGGTAGCGGTATTTATAACAAAAAGTGCTGTGTACCTTGAGTTTGTTGACATAGTAAAAAACTCTTCTACCGATATGCCTGTGAAGAATATCAACACATAGCTGAAGGTGTAGGAAATAATAGCATTTATGGCAAAAGCAAAAACGGGCATTATTATTCGCATATAAAGCTTGCCTTTTAAAAACAGCACGCTGTAAGAAACAAGGGTAAGCATACCAACGAGCGAATCAAAATAATAAAAATCCGAGCCTGTCATTTTGCCTGTAAGGGTAAAGGCAGAGCAAAACATAAACATAGCCGAAACATATCCCCAGTAGGCAAGCCTGCGTTTAAGCTTGCTTTGGGGCTTATCGAAGTAAAGGTACAGAAAGGTTATGAACATAAAAGCCTGAAACAGGTTTGTAAAAAGCTCCACAATCATTTTGTTTTCACCAGCCATTCGTTAAAATCTGATTTGATGCTTTGCTTGTAATTTCGACTGATGGTTATTTCCTTGCCGCATGAAAGCGTAAGGGAGTTCCCCGAAAAATCTGTAATATGTGCGGCGTTTACAAGAAAGCCGATATGAGGCCTTAAGAAGCCAAGCTCACGTAAATCTCGGTGCTTTTCATCAATAGAAGACCTTTCTGAAAATATGCCTGCCGAGGTGATAAAAGCTGTGTAGTTGCCTTGCTTTTCAAGGTAAATGATGTTTTTGATTTCAAGGGTCTTGATATCTCTGCCCGTTTTAATTGAATAGGTAGGATAAAAACTAAGCTTTTGCCATATGTTGCTTATACAGATGTCAAGGTCCTCTAAATGAGATTTGCGTATAAAAGAATATGGGAATTTACTTAAGGCATCGAAAACAAGGTTATCTCTTCCGGAGACGAAAATTATGTAAGGAGCTTCATTTGCACCTTTTACACTGTTGATTCTGTCTGCAAGGTCAATACCGCTTATTTCGGGCATTTCGATGTCCAACAGAATTACGTCATACCTCAGTATAGCCTCGTCGCTGAGCAACAGGGTTTCGGCATGAGTAATATTTACGGAAGAGATTATTTCTTTCTTATTACAGAATTCATTTATATATCGCTGAAGACCTTTGGCAAAAGTCTTGTCATCATCAATAATTGCAAAATTCACAACAGATACCTCTAAATTATGATAATAAAGTTAAGTTTATCATTTTGCCGGTGTGTAGTCAAATTATGTAAAGAAATTCCCCTGAAAACAGAATAAAAAGCAGTGGCTGTTTTATTGGTAAAAAGAAACACAGGGCAGCGGGCAACTGTCCTGTGTTTTTATCATTGGTCTTTTATGGGCAATCATTGAAATCAAACCAGAAACGCACGCCGTTTTCGGTGTTGTCGAAACCACAATCGGTATGCTCAATTAAAGATATTTCTTTGACGATATAGAGTCCGAGTCCTGTGCTTCTGGTGCCCTCCGGCGAAGTTGTGAAAGTTTGTGTCCAGATTTTATCTTTTACATCTTCAGGAATGTTTTCTCCTTGGTTTTCAACAGATAATCGAATGCCCGTAGCGATTTCTTTCAGCGACACTGTTATTTCGGAGTTTTTGCGGGCGTTCTGAACGGCATTGGAAAGATAGTTTCTAAACACAAATTCTATATACTCTTTGATAGTATCAAGCATAAGATTTGGTTCGATATCTTTTTTTAGATATAAGTTTCGCGACTTTATATAAGCATTGTGGTTTTGGCACAGCTCTGTGATAAGTTCGCTGATGTCTGTAAGCTGTGATTTTTTAGAAATGATATTGTGCTCTGCAATAGTCATCTGAAGCACTTCGCTGAGCATTTTGCTCATTTTGTCTATTTCTTCCATTGCAGATTTATAGTAATAATCTTTCTTTTCTTGTTCTTTACAGGTGCTAATCATTTCGACCTGACTGCTGATGACCGCAAGGGGAGTTTTTAAATCGTGAGTAATATTGCAAAGCAGCATTCGGCGGGTTTGCTCATACTCTTTCATATATTGATTGTCTTCACGCAAAATAAAGTTGTAATTCTCAAGATTATTTATATTATCCTGAATGATGTCTGCCATTTTGTTAATGCTGAGTGCCAAGTCTCCGATTTCGTCTTTTCGGATTTTTCCCTGATATCGAAGTGACAGGTTGCTTTCGGAGATACTCTTTGCTACTTCGGTAACTTCTCTTACAGAATTGACCGACGGCGAAATTGCAAGGAACAGTATTATGGAACAGATGATAATGTAGCCTATTACTACATATGACAATATTCTGTTGGAAAAATCAAATAACAACTCAACACCGCTGAGACTGTCTTTGATATGAATATAATATGTAGTACCGTTTACTTCGCAACAGGTATAGATTCTTACAGCTGGCTCGTTGTTTGACTCGCTGTAAAAAGGCTCTGCATCTTCTTTGAAAAATTCCATTTTATTGCCAAACAGATTAGCAATAAATTTGCTGTTGTTACCAAATTCATAGGATGCATACAAAGGCTCATAGTTTTCGTCAAAAACATATATGCGGTATGATTCGCGGGAGTTGCTGACAAACTCATCAAGAGCTTCTTTTTCAAAGGGTACGACTGCTTTAAAGTTTTTTGTGAACTCTGCAAGATACCCTGTTTCCTGCTTTATGTACATTTTAGGCTGAAGATAAAAGTATATAGGTGCCATAATGGCGGCTATAAGCGATATGGAAGCGACGATAATTATAATCAGTTTAATGGTTAGCTTGTTTTTCATATCAAACCTCAAATTTATATCCTATTCCGTAGACAGATACGATGTACTTATCATATTTGCCTAATTTTTTTCTGAGCTGTTTTACGATGGTATCAACTGTACGCAAATCACCGAAATATCCGTTTCCCCAAACACGGTCGAGAATTGTATCTCGGCTTAGGACGATTCTCTCGTTTTGCACAAAAAACAGAAGCAAATCATATTCGCGGGGGGTAGTTTGAATCAGGTTGTCGTCCAAATATACGTGGCGTTCTATGGTGTTAAGGAGCAATGCTCCTTTTTTTATGGAGGTTTTGTTTTCGTTAAAATATCCTGAGCGTGTAAGTAGGGCGTTTATATGTTCTTTCAGAATACTTAGCAAAAATGGTTTAGTAATATAATTGTCTGCACCAAGGCGAAAACCTCTTAATTGGTCTCTTTCAGATTCACGGGCGGACAAAATTATGACAGGAACGTTGGATGTTTCTCTAACTTTTTTAAGAACATCAAAGCCGTCAATATCAGGTAACATTCCGTCCATAAGGATAATATCAAAGGCGTCCTCGCTCAGAAAAGCAGAAAGTGCAGTGTTACCGTCTGCACAGGCAGTTACCGCAAAGCCGTTCATTTGCAGATAATCTTCAATAGTACTACGAAGCTTGTGGTCGTCTTCCACAAGTAAAACTTTAATATTTTTGCTCATATTTTATCGCCTCCGTGTATTTATACTGTATATTATAACATAAAATTTGATAAAAAAATGATAATCAACACATTTATATCAAATTTTTATGTTTTTATTATGTACAATAATGGGATAAAAAGCGGTAATATAAAGGAGTTTATTTATGAAAGTAAATCTAACTAAAAAGAAAATTGCAGTTATAGCTTGTATTGCAATTGCGTTGATTGCTGTAATTGCAATAGTGTTTGCTTACTTTGCGTTGCAAACCTTCAGCGGCTCATGGGAGCTAACCGTTAATCCCGAGGTGACACAGTCTACCGCTGACGAGGTAGCAGAAGCCGACAGGGTTTTCTACGTTTTCGAAAAGCCCAATCGATATGGTCAGGGTCAGTGGCATATTTGTTACGATGGCGGAATAGAGTATCACGAGTACGAGCTTTTAGAGGAAGATTCGGTTGAAAAAATCAATCTTGGTGCTCAAAATCTTCAGTACACAATCACAGGCTCAAGGCTTTTCGGTAATGCTAAGGTTACACTTATTTATCCCGAGTATACCGACGAAAGCACAGGCGTGACATATCCTGCAGAGGAATACGTGCTGGAGCAGGCAAAATCACCCGACTACGCAAAATCTGCTTACAAGGATTATGACATCGACAGCAAATTAGTAGGTGAGTGGGCTAACAATCAGCGTTTTCTGTCTTACTATTACTACGCATTTTATTACACTCAGACCGTTGATATAAGAGATGACGGTGTAATGGTTATCCGTTATGAAAGCGAGGACCTTGGACTTGACAGATTTATGTACTATGCATACACTGCCAAGGACGGCGAGCTTACCTTCAGCTTAGTTACCGACAAAGACACTAAATATACCGTTAATTACGGGTTCGACGAAAACGGCAACCTGAAATTTACAAATGACGTTACAGCCGGTTCTATTTTTGCCGATGCATTCTTTGGCGACTTTACCTTCTATACTGCAGAGAATCTTCCTGCACCTACACAGGCAACTGCAGACGAGCTTTATTATACCGAGTAACGGTATATGAACATATAATAACTTAGTAATATATATCGCCGGATTGTACGAAATTTAATTCGGCGTTCATATTAAAATTTAGGGAGAGGATGATTTCATGAAATCAAACATCTTAAAGCGTGCACTTTCGATGCTTCTGAGTTTGCTGTGCTTGGTTTCTATGGTAACCATAGGCCTGGTAAGCGTATCTGCCGAAGCATCCAATGAGGAGCCAACCGCAAACACATACCAGATTGTGTCGCCGGTGCCACTTGGTTCTTCTATCGAAGATATCACACAGCCGGCACGACTTAACGGTACAGATGCACTTCAAGGTGCAACTATTGCACTTGTGGGCGGTAGCTTCTCTGCTTCTGTTACTCACAGGGTTCTTGCAGATATGCTTATTGAGGAGTATGGCTGCAAAATTTACTTTATGGAAGAAATCGGTAAGAGTGGTACATATAATCCCCTTAGCCCTAGTGCCAAATCCATCGAATTCCAGCAGAAGCTTAAGGATTACGGCGTTGACGCTGTAATTTCCGGTAACTGCGGTTGCGGTATCTGTACAGTTAAAGAAACAGGTAACGCAATTGCCGCAGAATATATCGGTATTCCTGCTGTTGTAGTAGGTGCTGAAACCTTTATTCCTCAGATTGAGTCTACAGGTTTTAACCGCGGTGTTCCTGTTATCAGAACCGCCGCATATCCCGGTGCTTTTGCCAATGACGAAACCGCAGTTCAGCAGCAGAAAGCTAAGGATATTCTGTATGATCAGGTTGTAGAGGGTCTTACAACTCAGATTACACAGGAAGAAATTGACAGAATTGCAGGCGACGCCAGCAGTGCAGCATATGATGACGTAATTTTTACAGGTTCATATCAGCGTGTTCAGGAATTCTACGAAGTAAGCGAAATGAGCGATGGTCTTCCTGTTGTTCCTCCTACACAGGAAAAGATTGAATATTACTTACAGTTTACAAATATGGCGGCTACCGATATCGTTAACGAAAAAGACGGCGAAATTATCGGTGTAAAACCTGCTTACAAAACCATAACAGCCTATCAGGTAGCTGTAAACGCAATTATGTCCGGCTGTCCTGCAGAGTATATGCCTATTTGTATGGCAATTACACGTTGCTTTGCAAATGGTAACTTCTATAAGTCCCTTGACAGTACACACGGTTGGACACCTTACGTTCTTATCAGCGGTCCTCTTGCCCGTCAGCTTGGTATCTCTTACGCAGACGGTATGATTAACGAAGAGGCTAACAAGCTTATAGGTCGTTTTATTTCACTTGCAATGCTCAACCTTGCAGGCTACAAGATTAAGGAAAACCGAATGGGTACATTTGGTTATATGCAGCCTTTCTGCTTTGCAGAGGATGAGCAGACAGCCGTAAGCATCGGCTGGGACCCCTACCACGTTAACAACGGCTTTGATTTAAATGACTCGGTTATTACCTGTGGTTCTACTCTTACATGGGGTAACCCCGTAACCGTTGGTACCACTGATCCCGAGAAAGCCATGCAGCTTTTAGCTTGGGACTGTACCGAGAAACAGCAGAACGGTCTTGGTAATACAAACCCCGTTGAGTCCCGTACTATTTGGCTTACTAAGGACGCCGCTACTACTATAGCAAAAGGCTATGCTACCAGAGATTTGTTGGAAGACGCTCTGATAGATACAGCACGCCGTCCTCTTTGGATGCGTACATACGCTCACTACTGGGCAAATACAGGCTCAAAAATTCATATGAACACAACCTTTGATGAGCATTATCAGGATATCAAGAGTGGTGCTTCAACCGAAAACGTAGCCGCTGACGTAGTTGAATTAACAGCTGTACCCCAGTGGTTACAGGGTGTTGTTCCCTTTGATACTATTGATACAACTCAGACTATCAATGCCAATACCGATACCCTTAAGAGACAAAAGGTTGTTACTACAGGCTTTGTTGTAACAGGCGGTGATAAGTCTTGCGAATTTCAGGTTATGCCCGGCGGTGACTGTGTTTCTTACGAAGCATACCTGCCTCCCACTACAAAGTGGAACGAACTTATGGACGAGCTTGGTTACGATAGGTTAGACTCTTTTTACCTTAACTAAGTATTAACTTATTTATAGCTATTTCAAATTTACCATTAATTATCAGAAAGGATGGTATCATGAAGTCAAAAGTTTTAAGACGTGTTATTGCGTTAATGCTTAGTTTGATAACTGCTATCAGCATTATGTCTGTATCTTTTACAGCAAGCGCAAGATATACGGATGAAGATATTGAAAATAAGATTTCATATGATTCCCTTAACTGTCGTGAAGACGACTGTGATTGCTTAGAGCCCGAGAGCAACAAATTTGCTGTTGTTTCACCGGTGGGCGGAAGCGACTCGTACGACGAATATATTTTAGTCGACACATATCAGCACGTACAAAAGTATTTTAATGAACAAGGCTGGACGGACGGTCTGCCCATTGTTCCTCCCACATGGATTAAAGCAGAAAAATTTATGAGATATACACCGTATTCAGATAACGATGTTGTCGCTTCTGTAAACGGCAGAAGTGTTACTGCTTATCAAGTAGCAGTTAACGCTATTATGTCAGGTTGTTCTGCTGAATATCTGCCTGTGTGTATTGCTTTTGTAGAGGCATTAGGTAACACAGAGTACCTTGATTCGTTGCGTTCAGGCGAGCTTACACCTATGATGTACGTAAACGGTCCTATTGCACGTCAGCTGGGCATTGATAATGCACAGGGTATGACAACAGAAGAGTGCAATATTGCTATTGCTCGCTTTATGGAGCTTGCTCTTATTAACCTTGCAGGGCTTGACCGTACAAACGCATTCGGTAACGTTCAGCCTCTGGTATTCTCAGAAGACGAGCAGAACTGTATCAACGTAGGTTGGGACCCCCACCATGTAGAGCAAGGCTATGACCTTAACGATAACGTTATCACAGCAACATCTTTCTCTATGTGGGGTAATAATGTTACTCCTGCAACAGACTTGCCCGAAGAGATTATGAAGGTTATCGCTTGGGATATTACCGAGAAAAACCTTGGCGGTCTCGGCGGTGCTTCGATTGATGATAACGCCGATACACAGCGTACTATCCTTATCACACCTTCTGTTGCTAAAGCTTTGGCTAAAAAGTATCAGACAAAAGAAGCTTTGGAAAACGCACTTGTAGCGAATGCCCGCCGTCCTCTTTGGATGCGTACCTATGCTTACTATTATGCAAACACAGGCGGTGCACTGTCTAAATCTTTCTCTGATGTATATACCGAACTTAAAGAAACTGCAACAGAGGATGCAAAGTTAACTGCTTCTCCTGCATGGATGAATGGTATTACATATGCTGAAATCGATACTGTTGCTACAATGACTAAGGGCAACACTAACATCGTTATTCAGGGTGATGAATCCAGAAATAAGACTCAGGTTATGCCCGGCGGCGTATCTGTTTCTAAGGAGATTCAGCTTGATACAAATTGGGACGAACTTCTTGCAAGCATGGTTGTAAGTATCGTGTATAAGTCTCTTGAAGAATGCGAGATTACGGCTGTTGATGATTCCGTAAAGCTTCCAAGCGTCGACACTATTCCCACAGTTTTACAGGTAACAAAGCAGACTACATATCGTATTGCGGCATCTTCTACTTATGCTAACGGCACAGGTAAAATTTACTATGATTCCGCAACAGCTACACTTTACTACTGGGACGGCTCTGCTACCCAGTCTGTAGTGCTTGACACTGAAACTTACTCTGATTTCATAGCTTTTGTGACAGCTTTAGGCGTTAACAGTTCTTTCACACTTAACAGAAACAATGCTGTTACTGCAGTATATGTCCGTTTCTCTTCTAACACATCACTTCCCGATAAGAATACTGTAGAGCTTACTGCAGATGCTTTCGGTACAATCACTCCCACAATTGCGGCTAACGCTACATCAGGTTCAAACGGTAACGCTTCTATTGATGGTTCAACTATTACAATGAACGACACCGTAACAACATTTACAGCAGACCTTGGCGGCGACATTGTTATGGGTGATACAACTGACGCGGACTTCGTTACAGTAAGCGGTACAACAGTTACAGTTGACCCCTCAGCTCCTGCAGGTGCAACTGCTGTTATCGGTGCGTCTGACGGCTCAGGCACATACAGAACTATGACAATTGTTAACGGCGGCGACGGTACATATAAGCTTACTTACAACACCGCTAACACATTAACTCTTACTGCATCCAGCTACTACCTTAAGGGTACATTCAACAACTGGGAAGCAACAGATGCATTTGTAAAGACAGATAACGATGATATCCTTACAGTTATCAAGGACATTTCTGCGGGTACATATACCTTTAAGGTGCACAACGCAGGTGCTGATGAATGGCACGGCAACGGCGGTACTATTACCGACACCGCTAATCGCTGGACTATGGATTCAAGCTCTGACTGTACACTTGTTGCTACAGGCGGTACATACGAGTTTAAGTACGAGATTTCCACAAACAAGCTTTCTGTGTATAAAGCACAGACTGATGCTGTGGCGGCACCTACAACAAAGACAGTTTACGTTGGTGTAATCGAGTACATCACAGATTTCGTACCCACACTGCACTATTGGAATAACTCTACAGGTCTTGTAGGCGATGCAACACTTACTGCAACAGGCGAGACTGAACAGTACGCAGTAGGTTCAGCTTATTGGAGCAACGCAAAGCAGAACTTTAAAATTTATAAGACCACAGTTCCTGTGGCAGCAACCGGAATGAAGACCTTTAAGGCAGACGGTAACACCAACTGGGCGGCTGAAGAGATAACTTATACCGGTGATGATGATATGATAATCCTCGTATTTGAGTGGGGCGGCACATATCATAACCAGAAAAACACATACACAGAGCCCGTGCCTGCGGTTACTTATACAGTAACCTTTAAAGACTACGACGGTACGGTTCTTTCAACCCAGACTGTAGAAGAAGGCAAGGCAGCAACTGCCCCTGCAACTCCCACAAGACCTTCAACCGCAACTACGGTTTATACTTTCTCAAGTTGGGATAAGAGTTTCACCAATATCACAGGTGACCTCACTGTTACAGCTCAGTACACAGAGAGTGTTCGTAAATATACAGTAACCTTTAATAACTACAATGGTACAAAGATTGCTTCCGTAAGTGTTGAGTACGGCAAGTCTGCTACTGCACCTGCTGACCCCACAAGAGAAGCAGATGCTCAGTACACCTACACCTTCTCAAAATGGGATAAGGATTTCTCTAGTATTACAAGTGATTTAACAGTTACTGCACAGTACACTGCGACACTGCGTTCTTACACAGTAACCTTTGTAAATTACGACGGCAGTGAGCTTGACAAGCAGACAGTAGAGTACGGCTCTGCCGCTACAGCTCCCGCTGACCCCACAAGAGAAGCAGATGCTCAGTACACCTATACCTTCTCAAAATGGGATAAGGATTTCTCTAATATTACAGGCGACTTAATAGTTACTGCACAGTATTCCACAACCCTTAACAAGTACACAGTAACCTTTGTTGATTACGATGGTAAAGTGCTTGATACTCAGTCCGTTGAGTACGGCAAGTCTGCTACAGCTCCTGCAGAGCCTACAAGAGAAGCAGACGACCAGTACACCTATACCTTCTCAAAATGGGATAAGGATTTCTCTAATATTACAGGCGACTTAACTGTTACTGCACAGTATTCTACAACAGAGCTTATCACAATCTACTTTACAAATGATAAGGGTTGGGATAAGGTATATTGCGCTTACTGGTATGATAGCGAAGGCACAGCTGCACTGCCCGGTGTAGAAATGACCTTCGAAAGAACAAACGACTATGGTAACAACGTTTATTCAATCCGAGTTCCTGCTGATATTGAAAACGTAGTATTTAACGGCGGAAGCAGCAGTAACAGAACTGTAGCTGTAACCGAGGGCGTTGCTGACGGCGTTGGCTTCTATCCCACTAAGCTTAATTCCAGCAGCATGTGGCTTGTTGAGAGCTACGTATACGCAGACGGCGACAATGCTCCTTACGTTGAGTTTGAATTTAAAGTTACTTCTGCAACTGCACCTAAGCGTGTAGAGGCAGGTTCGAAGGCTACCATAAGCATTACTACTAACTCAACTGCAACCGTTACCTATACACTTTATACAGATGCAGACGTAAAGGTTGACGAAAATAATACCGGTGTATTTAATATTGATACTGCAGAAGACCAGATTGGCAATAGCTACACCTACTACATAGTAGCAACTACAGTGGTTGATGACGACACCTTTACTGTTACTTCCGAGCCTCTTACATACAGCGTAACATCTGTTGGTGACACATGGGTTGTAGAAGTTTACTTCAAGAGCTCGAACACATTAGGTTATAGACCTATACTTACAACCACAGGTGCAATTGACGACCTTACAGATTATGCTATGGTAAAGGACCAGTTCCTTGGTACAAATAAAACCCAGACAGGTTTCTATTATTGGTTTAAGGCAGAAATCGAAGTTTCTAAGGATTCTCCTGACGTAACCTTCAGAGTTCTTTCCAGTCGTTATGCTATGGAGGCAAGCAAAACCATTACCATCAACGATAACAAAACCGAAGTGTATCTGGGTATAGATAACCTTAATTCCGGAGCAGTAATGGAAGACCTTTCCGACCTTGTTCCTGCAGTACGTAACTGGTACTCCAGTGCTGTTCATATGGTTTACGATGCAAGTAAAGACAAAGAGATTGACCAGTCCGCTGTTTCTGCAAACGTTGTTTTAAGAAGTGTAGGCGACGCTAACAATGATGGCGTAGTTAACATTAAGGATGCAACTCTTGTACAGAAGCGACTCGCAGGGCTTGCAACTATGAGCGTAGTTGACGAAAACGTATCTGACGTGGACAACGACTACAAGCTTACAATCA
This sequence comes from Ruminococcus sp., assembly GCA_017481395.1. The sequence goes on from JAFUPE010000097.1 coordinate 30,242, forward strand.
AAGATGCTACAACTATCCAGAAAAAGGTAGCAGGACTTATATAATTTAAACCACGCATAATTTAAAGCCGTTTGAACTTTTGTTCAAACGGCTTTTTGCATAAAGCAAGGAGTTGGTATTCCGACGAGCAGATGAATTATTACAAAAATCCGTGAGTATTAAAATTAATTAAAGGTAATAATATTTAAAAACAATTTAAAGGCGGGATAGTGTGTTTAAGGACAAAACAGCCATTGTTACAGGGGCAGGAAGCGGAATCGGCAGGGCTTTGGCTATTGCATTGGCAAAAGAAAACTGCAATCTGGCTTTGATAGACAAAGCTGAAGAAGCTTTGGACTTAACTGCTGATATGATTGCAGATGGAAGCATTAAAGTCAGCAAGCACATTGCAGATTTAAGCGACGAAAAGCAGGTTTGTAATCTGCAGAAAAAGGTGTTATCGATACATGGGAAAACAGAGCTTTTGTTTAATGTTGCAGGTGTTGCGGCAGGCGGAAATTTTGAAGAGCTTGAGACGGACGTATTTGAAAACGCGATGAAAATAAATTTCTTAAGCATGGTATATATGATGAAAGCTTTCTGGGGTACTATGAAAGAGGCTCCACAGGCACATATTATCAATATGTCAAGTGTTACAGGTAAGGCGGCATTTGCCAAAAACAGTGCTTACTCTGCCAGCAAGTTTGCTATTGCGGGGTTTACCAATTCGGTTGCTTATGAGCTTGAAAATTCAAGTATCAAATTTTCGGTGGTTTACCCGGGGGCTATATGCACAAATATTTCTGTAAATTCTATTTCCTCAGGTGGAAACGGTGACCCTAACGCAAGGCATATTATTGCTAATGGCATGAACCCTCATAAAGCGGCTGAAATTATTCTTAAGGGTGTCAGAAAAGGAAAGAGGGAAATAGTAGTAGGAGCTGATGCAAAAACGGTCTTGCTTATTCAAAGAATTTTGCCCACGAAATATTGGAGCATAATAAAAAGGTTTGTACGCTTATAAGAAGTCGCCAAATATGTCACTGGGATGTTTGCCTGTTGCTTATGCTCCTTTAAAGACATAGAGAATTCTTTAAATTCATTGTGTCTATTGACTATAATGTTGCAATCTGCTACACTAAGTACGTTACATATTGTTACATATTACTAAAAGAGGAGCGATTGTATGAAAAAATCTAATTTTTACAAAGTGCTGTCATACGTTATTGCTTTGGCAATGCTGCTGACAGCGGTACCTGTTATGCCGGTACTGGCTTACGGAGAAAGGCTGACAGATACATACAGATACTATTTTTATCAGCCCGAGAGCTGGGCCGAGACCGCTGAGAAAGTAGGTATTTATTGGTGGGAAGGCTCCAACACTTGTTCCAATTGGCCCGGATACGAGATGAATAAAGGCGACGCAGAGGGCGTTTATTATTATGATGTGCCAGTGGATGTACCGACGTTTGTTGTAAATAATTACTATAGTACAAGCACAGGCGATTATACTAATGCATATTCATCGAAAAATGTAATGTGCGAGTATTATTTTGATTGGGAAAACCCTCTTTACCCAAATGGCACCGAAAATTTCGACAATATGATTTACGTCTTTGATTTAAGCCTGACAGAAACTAATGAGTACAGTGGTGCATCATCATTTGTGGGCGAATGGTTTTATTATTACGGCAATGGCGAATATGGAACCGCAAAAGAAAGAACCGATTCCACAGCAGTATTTAATACTAAAACCTATGATGCGGCATTAGTTGCACCAAACGGCGAGAAGGTTCCAGATAACGGGGCTCTTTGGGGTATGGATTATACCGTAGAAAACGATGAGGTTACTATTACAGGATACGATGGATTTATTTCTGATGTTGTAATATCTGATACCATAGACGGATATCCTGTAACAAGAATTGCCGATGGAGCTTTTAGCAACAGTACCAATTTAAAGTCTGTAACTATTCCTAAAACAGTGAACAATATTGGTACGGAGGCATTTAAGTATTGCTGGAGCTTAAGCGAAATAAACGTGTCTGAAAGCAATTCTAATTACTGCTCTGTGGATGGTGTGTTATTTACAGAGGATTTATCTGTACTTTTAGTATATCCTTCCAATAAAACGGATACCGAGTATACCATACCTGACACAGTTAAAAGATTAGAAAACTTTTCTTTTGAAAAGTGCGATAATATTCACAATATAATCTTACCCGACGGTCTTGAAGAAATTGGTCAAGAGGCTTTTGGCGGTTGTTATCGAATAGAGAAGATGCATATTCCTGCATCTGTAAAGACTATTGCCCCAAATGCTTTTGCGGGATGCTATGATATAACAGAGTATACAGTAGATAATAATAACGAAAACTACGCAGAATTAAACGGCGCCCTTTACAGCAAGGATTTTACGGTGCTTTATAATTACCCTGCAGGTAGCACAAATACTTGTTACGAGATTTCCGAAAATACGGTTACTATAGCTGGTGAGGCATTTGACGGAAGCTGTAACCTTGAAGATATCGTTTTACCCGAAGGTTTAAAAGTAATCGGTGACTATGCTTTCTATGGTTGTGAAGGTTTAACAGAAGTTCTCTTGCCTGATAATGTATCAGATATTGGTGTTGGTGCTTTCTCAATGTGCCAGTCTCTTGAAAGCATAACTTTGCCTAAAGACCTTGTTACCCTTAGCAGTGAAGTTTTTATGGACTGTTTTAGCTTAAAAAGCGTTATAATCCCCGAAGGAGTATCAATTATAGACGAATATACATTTGCCTCCTGCGAAAATTTGGAGAGTGTTACATTTTTAGGCGTTGTAGAGGCTATTGACAGATTTGCCTTCTTGTATGCCGAATCATTAAAAGATGTGTACTATGCCGGTACACAGGAGCAGTGGTCAGAACTTGATCTGGATGACTACAGCTATTATTTAACCCGTGCTAATATACATTATGAAACCACAACTCCTCACTATGAGTTGGATTCTATTGTGTCAGAGCCTGACTGTGATGAGGACGGAGAGTGTGTATATACTTGCCCCTGCGGATATACTAAGACAGTTACTGCAGAAAAGTTAGGTCACGATTATGTCAATGGCGTTTGTAGTAGATGCGAGTCACAGGAGGTTATAGAGTCTGAGCACAACTATGCCGAAGATTGCGATATAACCTGGACTATTTTCAGAGAGAACGCAAAGAAAATCAGCATAACATTTTCTGAGGATACTGAAACAGAATCAAATTACGACTTTATCGTTATTTATGATGCAAATGACGAAGAGGTTGGAGAATATTCAGGAACCGAGCTTGCAGGAGAGACAATAACAGTAGAAGGCAATACTGTTAAAATCAGGTTGATATCCGATACAAGCGTATCCTATTACGGATTTAAAGTTACAGATATTATTGCTCATTACGAGGACGATACTACTGCTTCGACTTCTACAGAAGCTACTACTGTAATAGCTTCCGCCTCAACCTCTGAGCCTGAAGAAACCACTGTATTTACTGAACCTACAGAAACAACAGCGAATACAACGGTTTCTACCGAACCTACAGAAACAACAGAGAATACAATGGTTTCTACTGAGCCTACAGAAGTGCCTTCGAAAAATACAGAGACAACAACAGAGCCTGAGGCTACAACAATTCCTACTGAAGCTTCCACTAATGCAACTGACCCGACAGAGACCACCAACACACCTGTAACGGTTTTTCCGACTACCGAGGCAACAATACCTGCTGAGACAACCGGCGTAGCTGTTACTACAGAAGCTTCTGAGCCAACAGAAACAACTGCTGAAACAGATACTGCTCAAACAACAGGTGAAGGAGTTGTTACAACTGTTACCTCACCCACTACAGAAAATTCCGAACCCATAGTTGATAAAGGGGACCTTGGCGATGTTAATAATGACGGCAAGGTTAATATTAAGGATGCAACCCTTATCCAGAAGTTTGCCGCTAAGCTTCAGAAATTTGACGAAGGCGAGTCTTTGCGTGCAGATGTAAACACCGATGGCAAAGTAAATGTTAAGGATGCGACTGCAATCCAAAAATATGCTGCCAAAATCGAAACAGGTTTACCCATAGGAAAACCTATTATTTAAATCAATAAACAAATCAGGACTCCCGATTCAATGTCGGGAGTTCTTTATATATGGGATTGGAACGAACTTTGAGGTTGGTTTAAATCACGTGAATTTAATTACATTTAAAGTAGTTGGTGGTATAATAAGTCAGAAAGGATGATAGTATGAAAAAATCAAGTGTGTTGGCAATACTTTTTTGTATTATGCTTGTGTTTACAGCATGCACGTCGGTGCCAAGCGAGACTGAGGATAACACAACCGCAACGCAGGTTCAGACAACAGAAGCGGCTATACCAGACGATGGTGTTACAGATATCGCATTAAGCGACGCAGAAATCCTCGTAGACGGCAAGCCTGCCGAAAAAGATACAGCCAATGCGGTTTATATAGCAAATGATATTGTTTACTATGAAGAGGGCAAGGATTTTACTTACGGCGAGGGCACGTCAGAGGATGCACATAGCGCTGATGATGCTCAGGCACACACGGTTGTGCATATAACAAAGGCAGGCGAATACAGCCTCAGCGGTAAGCTTTCCAAAGGTCAGATTGCCGTTGATTTGGGCAGTGATGCAAAAGAAGACCCCCAGGCAGTTGTAACTCTTGTTTTAAGCGGAGTTGACATAACCTGCGAGGTCGCCCCTGCGGTTATTTTTTACAACGTGTACGAGTGCTCAAATAATGATGCAGATACCGCCACAAAAGACGTGGATACAACTTCGGCAGGTGCAAACGTAATTGTTGAAGACGGCACGGATAATGTGGTTAACGGCTCTTATGTTGCTAAGATTTACAAGCCCGAAAGCGTTGTGCTAAGTGCTGACGGCACCGAGGTTGAGGATGCGAGCAAGCTTCATAAATACGACGGTGCATTTTATTCTAAAATGTCAATGAACGTAGGCGGAGGTAGCGAAGGCACAGGTGTCCTTACAATCAACGCAGAAAATGAAGGCCTTGACAGCGAAATGCATCTTACAATAAATGGCGGTAATATTAACATTTACTCGGGTAACGACGGCATAAACACGAACGAAGACTACGTTTCCGTTACTACTGTAAACGGCGGCACTTTAAATATTCGAGTTACAGGTGAAACAGGTGAAGGCGACGGTATAGACTCTAACGGTTGGTTGGTTATTAACGGCGGCGAGGTTATTGCTGAGGCTTGCTCTTTCAGTGCAGATTCAGGTGTTGACTCTGATATGGGTATTCATATAAACGGAGGTAAGGTTATAGCCTGCGGAAGCATGATGGACAGAATCGAAGACGGGTCTCAGCCTTACGTTACCTTTAACCTTTGGCAAAACCAAGGCGGTGAAACCTTTATCGTCAAGAATTCTTCGGGCGAGTCGGTTGCCGAGTTTTCACCTGAAAATGATTGCTCGCTAATTCTTTACAGCAGTCCCGATTTAAATAGCCAAGATACCTATGCTCTTTTTGCCGGTGATACACAAGTAGCCGAAGGCGGCGACGGATTTTCGGGCGGTGGTGGCATGCATCTACCCGGCGGTGAGCCTCCTCGTTTTTAATTGACAGATATACATTTATTAACCTCAGCAGATTTTGACAACTGCTGAGGTTTTTTGTTTAAATAGATAGATGCGGCTGGGGGCAAAAACCAATAGAAAAACCAAAACCACCCGCAAAACGGGTGGTTTTAATACGTTTCGATTAATTTTAAGCGGGAGTATTTATTGCTACGGCAATTTTTATTAGCTCTTTTCGGGAAGATACGCCTAATTTTGAGTATATGTTTTTGTTGTGATATTTAAGGGTGTTTTCTTTTATATTAAGCTCTGCCATAATTTCTTTTGTGCTTTTGCCTTTAAGATATAACGTGTAAATTTCCCGTTCAGTGGGGGTAAGGGTACAAAGCCTTGAGGAGAAATATTCGCATTTTGTATGAAATTCCTCTTCGTCAGTATTGCTTTGTACGCTTAGATTTGCCTCTGTATTATCGGTGTTTTTAGTGCTTTCGGGGGTATCGTATGCTTCTGATGTTTCGAAAGCTTCGCTTGTGTTCTTCGGCTCTGGTTTTATTGTCAGGGAAGAAAGTACTCCGTTTTGCTGTAAAAGCAGATAAAGCCCCAACAGAAAAAGCTCGCTTACTATGTATGAAACCGAGAGAAATTCAAAGTCGATTTTTACAATCTGCTCTAACAGCCACACCCCTATGTTTACAAAAACGGCTATGGCAAGAATAACTGCGTGTATGCTGGATTCGATTTTCTTCTTTACGCTTGCAAAAATGATAGTTGCAATCATTGCCGAAAAATACACAAGCAGATAGTAAAGGTACAGCTTGTGCCAAGGGCCGTAAACTTTATCAAGCACCGTAACACCATTTATGGTTTGAAGAGTAACAGATTTATAGTAGATGTCCAGATACCCCGGGCTTGCGGCAACCAAAAAGACAAACGTGCTTATTGTAAGAAGCAACGCAGGAAGCCGTTTTTTGTATCGGATTTTGCAGGTGTTTATTATTATCATAAACATCGACAGGGGCAGAAACACCGAGCCCAGATAAGAAATCCTGTTAGCGAGCAAGGCTTCTTCTAAGGTGGCAGAAATCGCAAGGGTAAGGTACCCGACATTAACCACAAATACCGCTGAGAACAGCAAAAGAAACCAAGGGTCTTTTTTTCTTATCATAAAGCAGTAGCCAGCTAAAAGCATCAATGCCAGTACAGAGGTGATTATATATACCACCGTAAGGCTTGCGGTTTTGTCGCCGATTTGGCTACAGCTTGAAAATGTAAAAAGTATAATCAGTAAGCCGACTATGCCTATGATTCTTTTCTTCATAAACATGCTCCTTCAATGGTTTTTAAAAGAAAAAAATACTTATCCCACACTTTTTCCCACACTTTTAGAAAAAATCTGTATTTTCCTACACTAAATTATGGTTTTGGGGTGGGGACAACGGAGATTGAAAAACCTATAATTGAATTGCAAGAGTTCGAAGGAGGGTATAGACCTTGCCTCTAAAAGTCCCAAGGGTACCCTATTCACACTTTGTGTGAAGCCTGTGCTTTGCGCCAACAATCAGCACAGACCGCCCTGCTTTATTTTATTATTATAATCTATTTCGGCTTTTCAGTCAACAAGCCGAATTTGTAATAAGAAAACTTTCAGGAGGTAAATTATGGGATTATTTGACAAAAAATACTGCGACGTATGCGGTGAGAAAATCGGTCTGTTAGGTAACAGAAAGTTGGAGGATGGTAACCTTTGCAAAGATTGTGCAAGAAAGCTCAGTCCGTTTTTCAGCGAGCGTCGGAGTTCGACTGTGGAAGAGATAAAACAGCAGCTTGCATACAGAGAAGAAAACGAAAAACGTCTTATTCATTTTAACCCTACTGTGATTTTCGGCAATAATGAGAAAGTCTATGTTGATACAGCGGCACGAAAATTTATTGTTACAAGCAGTACAAACTGGCGAGGTGCAAATCCTGACATTATTGATTTTTCTCAGGTTATTTCCGTTGATACAGACGTTGTCGAGAATAAAGACGAGATTTTCAGAGAAGACCAAAGCGGTAACAGCGTAAGCTATAATCCTCCAAGATATGAAGTGGATTATGAATTTAACGTAGTTATTCAGGTGAATTCTCCTTGGTTTTCTCAGATTGAGCTTGAACTCAGCGGCGGAAACCGTCCCGAAAGCCGTATGACAGATTTGTACCGCGAGTACGAACGTCAGATGTACGAGCTTCAAAATCTGTTTTTGGGTAACAGCGTAAATAACTCGGCCTGTAGTCAAACCGCACCTGCGTTTAATCAGTTTACGCAGTCGGCACCTTCTTCGTGGATTTGTACTACCTGCGGAACCGAAAATAATGGTAAATTCTGTTGCGGCTGTGGTGTGGCAAAGCCAATGGAGCATACTTTCCGTTGTGATAAATGCGGCTGGACTTTACCTCAGGGCCAGCAGATACCGAAATTCTGCCCCCAGTGCGGAGACCCTGTGGATTTTAAAGATATGCAGTAATGAGTACAAAGATGTTAAAAAGGAGGGTGTGATGAGGCGTATGGTATATATCGTGATTGCTTTCACGGGGTTAATTGTCGCAGGCGTGATTTTTGCAGGCTGTATGGGTAGCCCGGCACCTGAAAGAGAAGAACAGCTTACAGGTTTAAGTCTTTACCAGAATCATATGAACTTTGGGTTCTGTTACAGCTTTTATCTGAGGGAAGAGGGCGAAACGGTGCTTTTTGATGCAGAGGTACGTTTTGACGAGGAGCCTTACGGTATTATCCTTGAAAGCTGCGAGGTGGATAAAGTATATATGGATAAGCTGAGAAGTCTCGACAAAAAACACGCTGTTACAGATTATGTCAATTCATATAAAAGCAAAGCCTCGCTTTTTGAAGCGGCAGATAAAACCGATAACAAAATAACGGTATTTTTAAGTGATGGAACCGACAAATCTGCCGACACAAAGGAAGAACACGTTGAAATTCTTTACGACTTCTTTTTTGACTTGGCAAAGGAATATATAAATGAATCAGTTTACGTTAAGGAGTAATTTTTATGGGAATTTTTGATAAACTTAAAGGTGCCGCAAATACAGCAGTAAGCGGTGCGGTAAATTCAGCAGCAAGTTCTGTTGGTTCTAAGAAAGAAACTTTTACTTTTGCAAAGCTTCCTGAGAGTGTGGCTGAGCTTCAGGCGTTGCCCGAGGCGTCGCTTGATTCTCCTTTCAAGACAGCTGCACTTTCGCTTCTTGCATTATGTGCATATGGTGCGGATAAACAAACGGGAATTGATATGCTTAATTTTCTCAAAGGTCCCAAACCTTTAAGCAATATGGAAATATCTTTTCTTGACGACAGATTCCGCGACGGCGGATGGTATATTCCGTTCTCATATTTTAAGGGTGCAACTCCTGAAAACAATTATACACCCACCGAGCCATATACATTAGAGGTTGAAAGCAACCCTTACTCGGCTACTAACGAGGGCTATATGACGTTGTGGCTTAAAAGCGGCGGTGCAGACAGCCCCCGTCAATTTACTCTTCGTATGAAAGGTGACGGAAGATGGTTTTTATGGGAACAGTTCGTAATGGTAGGCATACGCACACCAAAGTCCCAAGACCCTTGGGCATAAAAATATTGGCGGTGATAGGCATGCTTTCGATATTTGCAAGTCTTTTCGGCTGTAATAAAAAGCCCGAGTACCCCTTCGATACGGAAAAAGCTTACTGTTATTCCCGACAAGGTGTAATAGCCGGCGGTGGATTTCGTTTAAATTTCAACCCAGAGGGAGTGGTTGAGTATTATAGCTACGTAAAGCCAACCCCCGAAAATGAATGCGGAATGAGAGACCGAGGAGCAGATATTTACTTTGTAGGACTTAAAGAGGGAATAGTAGAGGTTACGGCTGTTTTCGAATATCCCACCTGCGAGGATGAAGAGTATACCTTCACACTTAATGTAGATAAAGATTTGCGTGTTACAAAAATCGTCTGACAGGAGGCTTTTATATGAAAAAAATAAGCATACTCTGTATTTTTCTTTGCTTTCTGCTTTCCATAAGTTCGGTGCCGTTTATGGTATCTGCAAAGGAAGCCGAGCTTGCATCTTCAGGTGAGTCGTCTGTTTATTACATCGAAACCTACGAACAGCTCAAAAATCACGCCTTTAAGGCACAGGCGGACTGTCGTTATATCCTGAATGACAATATTGATCAGCAAGATAATTTGAACGACCAAGAGATTGTGATACCTGCAGGAGCTGTCTTTAATCTTGACCTTAACGGATATAACATCAAAAGAAGTACTCAGGGCAATGATTGTGCTTTGTTTCGCATTAAATCAGACGGCAGAATGACTATTAATGATACTTCTGCCAATAAAACAGGCGGTTGTTGTTTCTCTGAGGGTTATTCTGATTATTATAAAGCAGTATTTTATAATGACGGCGGCGAGCTTGAAATATTGAATGGCTACTATGAGATATTATCGCCTTACGAGCAAGGAGATTGCTGTATAGTTCGTACCACAAGCGGATACACCAATATTTACGACGGTACGTTTGATTCAAGTTATGCTTGGGGCGGCAACACAATTTACGTAGGACACAACGCTTATTTGTACGACGTGCCACAGGTTGTTATCTTTGGCGGTGAGTTCTACGGAAAATATATGAATATAGAAGTAACTCCCTTTGATAATTACCTTAATCACGGCTGCCTTTTTCCAAGCGTATATGTACTGGGCGGTAACTTCTATATAACCAACGGCGGTAAAGACGGGGATGATGCAAGCTTTGCTTACTGCAACAACGGTTGGGGCAGAGTTATAGTAGCCGAGGGTACTGTACTCTATAGATGTATTAATATGAGAGACCAGATGTTTTTAAGCGGTGTTTCCAAAGAGTATTTTACCCAGACCATAGATGATTACAAGGATGGATATTACAAGGTAACAGCACCGCCTATGATTATGTCAGAGGGTATCGATTATTATTATCGGCTTATAGGCAAGTGCGATAAGGAAATGGTGAACAGCTACGGCGAGTCTGTATACGAGCTTAATAAAGAGAAGTTTGATGATATACTGGAGAGAATTGACACAATTATGGTGTCAGAAACAGAAAAAAACTCTCCTGAAATCAAACTTGTAAACCGTACAACGGACCATATTTATATCAACTGGTATATGTGCGACGAGTCCTCTTATAATGGTGCGGATACAAAGTGGACTTACCTTGGAGATTATGATAACGTAAGCCAGTGGCAATTTGATGAACGACCCGAGGATGCAACAAGCTATATCATCCGATGTGTTGTAACAAACTCTGACCTTACAACCTGCGAGGATATGATTCGCATTGTTTACTCTTCACTTAAAGAAACCGAAACAGTTTCTTCGGTTGAGATTAAAGGTCTTAATACTCCTGCCGCAGGCGATACTCCTGATTTTGACCTTATTCCTGCAGACGAGTCCTTCTACATAAACAAGGTTTACTGGACGGACGTTACAGATCCAAAAAACAAAGCTACACTCAACGAAACCGATATATTTGAAGAGGGTCACACGTATGAGCTTGAGGTTTGGATAAGAGCAAATGAGTATTATCAGTTTAAGCTTGACTCAGATGACTGTATTGACATTTCGGCGGCAGTAGACGGGAATAAGGCAGAGGTAATATTGCCCGGTTCGGCGATTTCAGCAGAGCTTACGTTAACCTATATCGTTCCTGCAGAGCCTGTAACCACAGATGCAACCGAATCTACAGAGCCTACAGGTACAAACGATTCTACCGAGCCGACTGAGTTAACAAAGCCTGCTGATTCTACAAATCCTACAGAGTCTTCAACACTTGTAACAGACGGCGAAACCCTTCCCACGGAAACTTTTGCAAATGATACAACAAAGCCTGATGCAAGCACATCTGCCGAAGCTACAGAACCAAAAACTTCTGCTTCAGAGGATGAAGAAAAGCCTACAAAGCCTTCTGCAAATGATGAACCCAAGCCCACAGACCCCGTAGAAGATAAGGGCGTTTTAGGTGATGTAAACGGTGACGATAAGGTTAATGTCAAGGATGCAACCCTTATTCAGAAATCTGCAGCAAAGATTACCGTACTTACTGATGTAGAAAATCTGCGTGCAGATGTAAATGCAGATATGAAGATTAATGTCAAAGATGCAACTGCAATTCAGAAATATGCCGCAAAAATCGAAACAGGCTTGCCCATAGGTAAGCCTATACAGTAATAAATTTCAGGAGGTACACAAATGAGAAACAAATTACCCTTTAAATATATAAGCGTGGTTTTGATACTGTTTATATTAGTGTCAGTTGTACCTATGGCGGTGTATGCGGCAAATTCTCCAGATGCAAGTATCATAAAGAATGTTGAAATAACAGGTGTTCACACACCCTTCGCAGGTTATCGACCTGACTACGGAAGCAGGCTTGGCAGCACCTCTTACACATACGACGACCAGTTGAAAGACGATCCTGATGTATATAACGGCAAGTGGTGGTATGA
>JAFUPE010000098.1 GCA_017481395.1 Ruminococcus sp.
ACGGTGGGTTTAAAACTTACTTATAACTTATAATAAATTCAGCCTTCCAAGCAATTTGGAAGGCTGTTTTTTATGTCAGAATTAATCTTTCGTCCCTGAAACGGACCTTTTATCCCAAATCATACATTTGGCAATATTAATGTAATATAATACTGCCAAAGGAGAGTGAGTGTAAAATGAAATTTAAAAAATTCACTAAAACAATCATTACAACTCTATTAGTCCTTTGCTTAGGCCTGATACCGTACACAACCATATTTGCTGAAGACTATTATGTCGACCCCTTTACTGTCGAGGCAAACTATGTGGAAGAATTGGTGGAATTATCATCTGAAGAAATCAATGCACTGCCCGAAACAGAGGAGAGAAGACTTTTTGAAGAGTCTTTTTTAATTTCTTCATAAGCATATTCTTAAGACGAAATCAAGCTTACCCTTGACAGATTGGCATTTATCTACAACTTTAAAAATCTGTTGGCGGTACTTTCACAGATAGAAAAAGCCGCAGCAGCACCAAACTCAACAACAGGCGATATTACATATACAGGCGATATTGGCGTAACATGGGTACGCGATGTATCGGATTCAGGTTCGCCTCTGACTTTTGGTGAGATTCTTAAAGGCATATACACCTTAGAGGTTGACTACTTATCCTGGTCTACTGTAGCTACTATTCTTGCTGCCTCCTCCGACTATAATGTATTTCAGGATTTAGTAGAGCAGTTGTCCATAGGTGCTACAGGTTCAGCCTTAAGTGCAACAATTTGTGCGGCACTTGAGCTTAGCAGTGTTCCTGCTACCATAACCTCTGTAGTAGTAGGTGCAGTAGTTGACGTAGGTTGGAACTGGCTCAAACAAATTGAACGCAGTAATATGCAATCTTGCTTTAACCAAATGCATCCCGGCCAATATATGCAGGTTAAGTTTATTTACACCATCAATCACATAGTAAGAAGTTACTCTGTTTATACGCCGTCATCGGGTAAATTTGCAAATCCCTTCCCCGGCACTCACGGCGAGTGGCACACAGATAAATATGGTTACTTCTACACATATTAAAATAAGTGTACAGGTATTGCGTTGCGCATAAAAACATAATATAATAGCTTTATAAGGAGATGTTTTTATGAGCTCTTATCTGCACAAAATCAAATACTACGAAACCGACAAAATGGGTGTTACCCATCACTCCAACTACATCCGCTTTATGGAAGAAGCAAGAACGGATTTTCTTATAAATCACGGCTTTGATTATGCAAAGCTTGAAGAAATGGGCATTATCTCACCTGTTGTGTCGGTGGAGTGTAAGTACAAAGCCACCACGACCTACCCCGACGAAATTGAGATTTTCGTAAAAGTTTCAGAGGTTAAGGCGGCAAAAATACGGTTTGAGTATATTATGAAAAAGGCTGACGGCTCAATCTGTATTGAGGCTGCAAGCGAGCATTGCTTTATTACCCAAGACGGCAAAATTGCAAGGCTTAAGAAAGATTTCCCCGAATTCTTTGAAGCAATGCAAAAACTTGCAGAAACTGAATAATAACAGATACAACTTAAGGCGACTCCTGAGGGAGCTGCCTTTTATTGTATGAAAAAACCGCTGTCCGTAACGAACAGCGGTTTTGTTATGTAATATAAATTTATTCTGCAAGTTCAGATGTACAGTGGGGGCAACGAGTTGCCTTGATGTCGATTTCTGATAAGCAGTAGGGGCACTTCTTTGTTGTGGGCTCGGGCTTGGGAGCTTCTTTCTTGGGAACAAGGCCCTTAACACCTGCAATAGCCTTAACAAGTAAGAACACAACAAAAGCAAGGATAAGGAAGTAAATAACTGCAGAAATAAAGTTACCGTAGCTGAATGTTGCTACACCTGCTTCTTTAAGAGCAGATAAGTTATTCTCTACGCCCTCGGGAATCTGACCAAGTACAATGTACCAGCTTGAAAAATCCATACCGCCTGTAATAAGAGAAATGAAAGGCATAATTACGTCGTCAACAAGTGACTTGATAATACCCTGAAAAGCGGCACCGATTACAACACCGACTGCCATGTCGATTACACTGCCCTTAGAAATAAAGGCTTTAAACTCTTCGAAAAACTTTTTCATTTTTACTAACCCCTTTTCTTAATAATCAATATTAAATTATTTTAAAACGGCTTTGTGGAAAACCTTTTTGCCCTTTTTAATAACGATGTAACCCTCAGCAAAGTCTTCGGCTGTGAAAGACTTGTAAACATCAGTTACCTTTTCGTCCTTTGCATTAACGCCACCCTGCTGGATTAAACGTCTTGCTTCACCTTTGGATGCGGCAAGCTTGCACTTAACCATAAGGTCCATAATGCCAACTGCACCGTCTGTAAAGTCCTCAGCAGTAATCTCTGTTGCAGGCATATTCTCTACGTCTACTGCACCTGAGAAAAGTGCACGTGCAGTTTCCTGAGCTTTAACTGCCTCTTCTTCACCGTGGATAAGCTTTGTAACCTCGAAAGCAAGGATTTCCTTAGCCTTGTTGATTTCAGAGCCGTCCCAG
>JAFUPE010000099.1 GCA_017481395.1 Ruminococcus sp.
CGGTGTTAACCTTGCAAACGGTCAGCCTGTTACAGTTGGTGAGGCTGTTGGTATTATCGCTGCTCAGTCAATCGGTGAGCCCGGTACACAGCTTACAATGAGAACCTTCCATACAGGTGGTGTTGCTTCTGCAGAAGATATTACACAGGGTCTTCCCCGTGTTGAAGAGCTCTTCGAAAGCAGAAAGCCCAAGAGCCTTGCTATTATCTCTGAGATTGACGGTGAGGTTCGCTTTGAGGATATCAAGAACAACCGTCACGCTGTTATCTACAACAAGGAAACCAACGAGGAAAGACAGTACCTTATTCCCTTCGGCTTCCGTGTTAAGGTTCAGGAGGGTCAGGTTATCAAAGCAGGTGATAAAATCACCGATGGTGCTGTTAACCCCCACGATGTTCTTGCAATTCTCGGTCCTCAGGCTGTTCAGGATTACCTTATCAGCGAAGTACAGTCTACCTACCGCTTACAGGGTGTTGATATCAACGATAAGCATATCGAGGTTATCGTTCGCCAGATGATGAAGAAGGTTAAGGTTGACGATCCCGGCTCTACCGAGTTCCTCGGCGGTCAGATGTACGACAAGAACGAGGTTATCCACGCAAACAGAGAAATCAAGAAGCGTATCGAAGCAGGCGAAGAAGGCCTTAAGGAAGCAACCTGGACTCAGCTTCTCCTTGGTATTACAAAGGCATCCCTTGCTACAGACAGCTTCCTGTCTGCTGCTTCCTTCCAGGAAACAACCAGAGTTCTTACAGATGCTGCTATTAAGGGTAAGGTTGATCCCCTTATCGGTCTTAAGGAGAACGTTATCATCGGTAAGCTTGTACCCGCAGGTACAGGTATGCGCCGTTACACTGACGTTGAGCTTGAAGAAAACTTCATTCCCCAGGCTCCCACAGCTCCTATTGAGTAATAAACAAAAATGCGGACACAGTTTTTATACTGTGTCCGTTTTTGTTTGTGGGTTAGCCACCCACAGGGCATTTCGCCTTTGGATAAGTTAAGTTTAGAGATTAACTCACATTAACGGCGGGTCGATTGTAATTATTACTAAACTATCTATATAAAATTTGTTAACAACTCCAAATATTATTTTTTAGCATAATATTTTATAATTTATGTGTGAGTTTTTCATAAAAACTGAGTCTAATAAATGAAAGACCTAAAACACTTAAAAGGAGGTACCAATATGAAAGCAAACAAAAGAATTTTGTGCGTTATACTGGCACTTATAATGTGCGTGTCAACCACCACTATTGCGGTTGCGGCATTGGGATATCCCGATAGCTTCAATCTTATGTACAAGGAGCTGGTTTTTGATGCTCTGGATTGGGACTTAAATCCTGATGATTATGTATATAGTTGCGAATATGCTTATAATGCCGACGGAACGACTCCTGATAAAGGAGAAACCCCTGACTTTATTTTAGCCTTTGCAAATCATGACGGGGTTGTTCACGATATGGTCATCGATACGGAAATAGGGGGTTATCGTTTTACCTCAGGTTGCAGCTTTTTTCCCTATTATATGGGATATTTTATTTATTCTTTTAAAGAGCACAAATGTTACTCTTTAGAGGAGGCTTGGGATGCTCAACTTCCCCAGACAGAAACGGTTTTGGCAATGTTGGGCACACCTGTACAAAAACTTGACCAGACTTATAAGGATATAGTCTTTGAGGTTTTGGGCGACGAAATAAATTTTGAGTATCAGCAGTACAGATACATATATTCTTACAATGCCGACGGTTCAACTGTAGACGAAGGCGAAATACCCGATTACATTTTAGCATGGACAGGTGCAGGTGGAGCCGACGCTATAGTGGAAAGGGTTATAGGCGATTACTATTTTATTTCAGGAGCTATTCTTAATCCCTTTGATTTAGGGTATTGTATCTGCTCCACAAAAGAAAATAAGTGTTATTCCTTGGATGAGGCTTGGGATGTTAAACTTCCTAATATTGAAATCGCTTTTGCAAAAGCAGGTACACATGTAGACGAGACAAACAACGACCTTACCAAATACAGAACCAAAATCATCTCAAAGCTTGGTTGGGAAAATACAGATGAAGATATAAAATATCGTTGTATTGCCGAGTATACTGCTGACGGCACCGAAGCAATTGATGGTGCAACGGCGGATTATGCCGTAATTTTTGCTCACCAAGGTGCTTGGACAGAAGAAGCTGTGTACAGCATAATAGGAAATTACCGTTTGAAAGTGTCTAATGATTTTAAACCGGGTTATATTATTTATTCCCTAGCCGAAGACAAAATTTATACAATCCGAGAAGCTTACAACGAGGATTTACCTTGTATGGACTTGGCTATGGAGAAAATAGGTACTAAAGTAAGACTTTACGCAGAGGTTTTTGAAAAGTTCCTTGAGCCTTACAAAGAAGATGGCTGGGAAGACCTTGAAGGTGGTTGGTATGGCTACGACGAGCTTTACTACTATAGCTACCAGAAACGCCACGGTAGTATCGAGAGTTTTGAGATAACACCTGACTATGTGCTTATTGAAGGCTCCACTTATTTTGCCGACCCGATGTTATCTTACGATGTATTTGGTGATTATATAGTTTACGGCGGTTGCGGTTTCCCGAATTGCAGTAATTATTACATTTATACACCAAAGGACGGCAAGCTTTACACCTTAAGAGAAGCTTATGATGCAGGTGTAAAAGAAATCGAAAAGGTGTTTACGGACTACGGTCTGGGCGTTCTTAAGGGAGATGCCGACGGCGATAGAAAACTTACTGTAAAGGACGCAACTTATATACAGAAGTGCCTTGCAAAGATTGATGGCTTTGAGTTTAACGAAGAAATAAGAGGACACCATTTGTCTGTAGAGGATGACGGCAGTCCTGATATAAATGTGGTTAATATTGAAGACTTTGATAATAACGATAAAGTTGATATCAAAGACGCCACCGCAATACAGAAGAGATTGGCAAATATAGAGTGATTAAAATTCAGGCACCATTTCAGGTGCCTGTTTTGCTATAGCAAAAGGCGTAGCTTTTGAAGCTACGCCTTTCAATGTTTCATTTTATTTATTACTGGAAGCCGTATTCTTTGAATTCGGAATCAAGCTCTGAATAGTGGAATGCTGTATCGTTAGCGTTAGGTGTTACACCGATAACCTCTTGTGCTAAAGCGATTCGTTCTGCTCTGTCGGCAAGCTCAAGACCATCGAAGCTTGCGGCAAATTCCAGCCCGTTATCAGTTTCTTTAAAGCTACAGAAAAGGTTTGAATCATTTAATGCGTTAATTTTGTTTTCGAAGCCTTCTAATTCGGTTTTGAAGGATGCATATTCACTGCTTGTTGATAAAATCTGCATATTAAATGTTATATCATAAACAATGTCTGTGTCAGTACAGTAGCCTGCGGAAGCAGAAATAGAACTGCTGTCGTCTTTATATTCCCAAGTATGACCTGCTTTTGCGTCTGTCAGTACAAGCTCCTCCAAAACCTTTGCTTCTGTAGCAGTAGTCTGAGTAGCGATGGTTGTTTCTACAGGTGCGTTTGTTTCGACGGCAGGTGCATTTGTTTCTACAGGGGTGACGGAGTTGTTTCCGCAGCCAACCAGAGCAGTAGCCGAAATAATGGTTGCACCTAAGAGGATGCTTGCGATAATCTGTTTTTTGTTTTTCATCTTGATTTCTCCTTTTTGTATTTTAGTATTCTGCCTTTAAAATATATCCGTTAGCTAAAAGAGTGC
This sequence comes from Ruminococcus sp., assembly GCA_017481395.1. Next base: position 3,726 of record JAFUPE010000099.1, read on the forward strand.
TTTCAGCATCGGATAATTTAATTTTACCTGAGGAGTAGTTAAACCCTAATAAGTCTGCTGCAGTTTTTGCTGCGACCTCGCCGTTTTCGTAGTTAAGATTAGTAAAGCTGAACGTAATAGTGTAGCTGTAAGCTGTTTCATTTATGTCAATCAATATGTTTTCGACATTATTGTTTTTTACAATCTCTTGCATTGTGGAAAAATTGTATTTGACATCATCAAACTCAGATACTGATAAATCAGATAAAAAGAAATTGCCTGAAATCGTTATAATCTCATCCCCACGGGAAATAAGCATAATGGTAGAGCTGATAGTACCAGTTACCTCGGAGTAATATTCTTTTGTAGATACAGTTGCCCCTGGTATTATTTCGTTTTCAACAGAAAAAGTAGGAAATGTGTAATTAGCGGTGGGTGTATTTTCTGTATTGTTTTTGGTGTAACTGTTTGCAACGATGGGTGCGATTATAGCAGTAGATACTAAAAAAGCCGCCACTCCGATAATAACACCAATCCACGGCTTACGCTTTTTAAGCGGCTTTTCGATAGAAGCACTCAGAGGCTGTGGTATGTTTGTGTCGGCAAGAACTTCTTTTCCGCATTGTATGCAGAATTTAGAGCCGTGCACAATATCTTTTCCGCAATAAGGACAAAACATAGAAACACCTCTTATACTAAATTATTAGTATTATAACCCCGAATTTTTAGTATGTCAAGTGCATATACTAATTTTATAGTATAATATACTCAAAAGTAACTTGTAACAAAAAAGGAATTTTTACTATGAATCGTATCAGAGAACTGCGTGAGAATGCGGGTTTGAGGCAGATTGATGTCGCTAAAGCAACAGGCATAGACCAAAAAACTTTGTCTAATTACGAAACAGGAAAGACCAATCCCGACAGCTATTCACTGATTCAGCTTGCTGATTTTTTCGGTGTCAGTATAGATTACCTTGTTGGCAGAATTGATGCATTGCAAACCTCAATCGATAAAACCGAAATATATAAAAAAATTGATATGATTAAGCAGGAGCTTAATGATATCAAAAAGTATCTGTAACTATTCGCCTTGCTTTGCTTTAAGCAAGGCGTTTTCTTGTTGTAGAAGTAAGAAGTATGTGATATAATTATTACATAAAGCGTTCAAGAAGGGATACTATGAAAAGATGTGTTATTGTCGGCGGTGCTGATATTCTGAATTACGCCGATATTAAAAGATATGTTTCCTCTGAGGATTTTTACATTTTCTGCGATTGCGGACTGAGGCACTCCGAAGGTTTAGGTGCCGAGCCTGACCTTATAGTAGGCGACTTTGACTCCTCCGAAAATCCGAATCTTGATGTAGAAACCATAGTCTTACCCCGTGAAAAAGACGATACAGACACGGTTTTTGCTGTAAAAGAAGCTTTGAAGCGTGGTTTTGAGGAGTTTTTGATTTTGGGTGTAACAGGGCAGAGGCTTGACCATACCTTAGGTAACGTGTCAATTCTTAAAATGCTTTTTGATTTGGGCAAGCCTGCGTTGATTATTGACGATTACTGTGAAATGCAGGTTGTTGGTAAAGAGCCTCGTTGCGTCGATGACAGCTATACTTACTTTTCGCTTATAAATATTTTTGGCAAAGCTAAGGGTATTAATATAAAAAACGCCAAATATCCTTTAAAAAATGCTGAAATTACCTGTGACTATCAGTACGGAGTAAGCAACGAGGTTTTAAAAGGAGAAACCGCCGAGGTTTTTGTGGAAAACGGTTGCTTGCTTTTGATAAAGGTAAAGTAAGTTTTTCTTGCATTATAAGGTATATGGTGGTAAACTGTTACCAAAGCATAAGGATGTGACAATATGACAGTTGATAGAATAGAGGACGCCGTACAAAGAGGTAATTTCGTTATTCATCCCCATGGCTTTTCCATGTGGCCTATGATAAGAAACGGAATTGACTCGGTGGTTATTAATCCTGTTGAGGGCAGACTTCAGAAATATGATATCCCTCTTTATCTGGATAACCGTGGCAGATACGTAGTGCACAGAGTAATCGATGTTACCGAGACAGGTTACGTTATCTGCGGCGACGGTCTTTTTGAAATCGAGTACGACATTACCGACAAGAATGTTATCGGTGTTGTAACAGGCTTTTTCAGAAAAGAAAAGTACATTTCCTGCGACAATAAAAAATATATGCGTTATGTGCACTTTTGGGTGGACAATTTTTATCTTCGCAAGCCTATAATCCGTATAGTAAGAAAGATAAGAAGAGCCAAGACTATCTTGGCAGAATACGGCTATAGGATAATTCATGGCAAAGGAAAGTGGGAATCTGTGCAAAAAAAGACAACGGATAGTCAAAAATAATTTTATGAAATTTTTTTAAAAATCAGAAAAATTTAAGATAAAAAACGCAAAGCCTATATAAAAAATAAGATTTAAAAAGGTAACCGACGGCGACTTTTCGCTGTCGGTTTGTTATTTTTAACTAAATTATGTAAATAAAGTTTGTTGCATTTTAAAGCCCCAAAAGGCGGTTTTCGATTTGATTTTAAAAAACCCTTTTGGTAGAATTAGGCTGGAATTTTTGAAATATTACGCAGGAGGTTTTTTAAGTGAAAACTAAAAGATTTTTAAGCCTTTTACTTGCTGTTTGTACAATACTATCGGTACTGGCGGGCTTAAGCTTTACAGCTTCTGCTGCAACTGTTGAATATGTTGAGACAGGTGCAAACACAGAGCTTGCTGAGGTTTCCAAGGACTACGGCTTGGCAAAGAATATTCAGGACGGTAATATTCTGCATTGCTTTAACTGGAAGTATAATGATATTAAAGCAGAGCTTGCTAATATTGCAGCAGCAGGCTTTACATCTGTTCAGACATCTCCTGCACAGCCTGCAGGCACAGGCGAGTGGTATTGGCTGTATCAGCCTTACGGCTTTTATATCGGCACTAACGCTTTAGGCTCAAAGTCTGACCTGCAGTCCCTTTGTGCCGAGGCAGATAAATACGGCATCAAGGTTGTTGTTGACGTAGTTGCAAACCACCTTAACGGCGATACAGGCAGAGTTCAGGACGACCTCAGAGACGGTCAGTACTGGCATAATTACGGCACAGTTTCAAACTGGGCAGACCGCTATCAGGTTACTCAGGGCGAAATCGGTATGCGTGACCTTAACTCTGAGCATTCATACGTTCAGCAGAAGGTTGCAAGCTATATGAAGGAGCTTGAGGGTATCGGTGTTGACGGTATCCGTTGGGACGCCGCAAAGCACATTGCGCTTCCTTCTGAGAATTGTAACTTCTGGAAGGCTGTTACAAGCAACAACAGTATGTGGCACTACGGTGAAATCCTTGTCGGTCCTTCCGATGGCGGCGGCACCGAAGGTCTTATGAAAGAATACACTGACTATATGAGCGTTACTGACAGCGTTTACGGCGGTGACGTAAGAAATGCTTTCGCAGGCGGTAATGCTCCCGGTTCCAACGGTAACTGGGTGAATCGTGGTATTGCTCCCAACAAGCTTGTTCTGTGGGGTGAAAGCCACGACACATATTCAAACGGTGCCGGCGAGTGGGGTGCATCTACTAATATGAGCCAGAACGTAATCGACAGAGCTTATGCAGTAGTTGCTTCAAGAAACGGCACTAACGCACTTTATTTCTCACGTCCCAGTGCAACAGACAAGGGCTCTATCCACTCGGGTCAGAAGGGCAGCACATCCTTCAAAAGTGCTGAAATCACAGCAGTTAACCAGCTTAAGAATGCTTGTGCAAACGAGAAGGATTATTATCAGAGCACTAATGGCTGTGCAGTAGTTAACCGTGAAAGCGGTGCGGTTATTGTTTTAGGCGGCGGCGGTAACAGAGACGTATCTGTTGCAAACGGCGGCGGCACAACCAGACCCGGCACATACAAAGACCTTGTAACAGGCTCTACTTGGACAGTTACAAGCTCTCAGATGTCAGGTAAGGTCGGTCAGAATGGTATCGCAGTTCTCTTAAATGCAAAGCCGGCAGGCCCCTCTGCTTCTGTTTCTCCTGCTTCTAAGAACTACACAACTGATACTCTTGAGCTTACTCTCTCTTTCGATAACGCTACAAGCGGTCAGTATTCCATTAACGGCGGTGCTTTCCAGTCCTTTACAAATGGACAAAAAATTACTATCGGTAAGGGTACGGCTGCAGGCACACAGACAACAATTTCGGTTAAGGCTATAAACGGCTCAACAACCTCTGACATCGAGACTTATGAATACAATCATGCTGAGCTTGCTGACACAGGTATCTACTGTGACTCAACAGGCACAGACTGGAGCAATGTAAACTGTTACATTTACAAAAACGGTCAGGGTTACAAAGAGTGGCCCGGCGAAGCTATGACAAGCGTCGGCGACAACCTCTGGTACTACGAGGTTCCCGCAGGCTACGAGAATTGTCAGGTTATTTTCTCTCAGGGCGGTAATAATCAGTATCCTGCAGAGGATGGCTTACAGTACAGCGGCGGTGCTATGATTTTCTCAGATGGTCAGTGGCAGCAGCACACAGTTGTTAAGCCTAACACTACACCTGCAACCTTGCCCACACAGGCACCTCAGCCTACAGAGACACAGGCTACCAAACCTACACAGGCACCTCAGCCTACAGAGACACAGCCTACCAAACCCACACAGGCACCTCAGCCTACACAGGCTCCTGTTAAAACAGACCCCACAGAGGATAACACCGGCATTATCGTTATTCCTCCAACACCTATAGTAAAGCCTACTAATCCTTCAAATACACCTACAATTCCCGGTACAACAGGTGGCGAGAAGTACAAGTACGGCGACATTGACTTAAACGGAAAAATTACCATTAAAGACGTTACAACCATTCAGAAGGCACTTGCAAAGCTTAGCAGCCTCAGCACAATTCAGATGATTGTTTCTGATGTTAACGGTGATGGTAAGATTAATGTTAAAGACGTATCAACAATTCAGAAGTACTGTGCTACTATTATCAGCTCATTTACATCAGGCGAATGGTACACAGTTCCCGGTGGCCCTGCAGTAGAGCCTACCGAGGCTACTACTGAGAAGCCTGTAGAAACTGACCCCACCGAGGTTCCTGCTAAGCCAACCGAGGCTCCCACAAAGCCTACTGAAGTACCTACTCAGCCTACAGTAGCACCTACAAAGCCCACCGAGGTATCTACTCAGCCTACAGTAGCACCTACAAAGCCCACCGAGGTACCCACTCAGCCTACAGAAGCTCCCACTGAGCCTTCCGTAGATAACTACATTTACCTTAAGTCTACATGGAGCAGTGTAAACTGCCATTCATGGCCCAACGGCGGCGAGGGTACAACTTGGCCCGGAACACCTATGGAAGCTTTAGGAAATGGTATTTTCCGTATCCAGCTTCCTGAGGGTCACACAAACGTTGTATTTAACGGCGACGGCCAGCAGACAGGCGATATCGCTGTGGAGGGCACAGGCAAAATCTACGACGGCGGGTGGTCTGATTACACAGGTGGCTCAAGCAATAACAACAATTCAGATAATATTCAGATTTCATCTGACTGCATTTACTTCAAAGACACTAACAACTGGGGCAGTGTAAACTGCCACTCTTGGCCTAACGGTGGCGAGGGTACAACTTGGCCCGGCACAGCTATGGAGTCTTTGGGTAACGGCCTTTACAAGATTAAGCTTCCCGATGGTCACACAAATGTTGTTTTCAACGGTGCAGGTCAGCAGACAGGCGACTTAACCGCTGAGTTTGGCAAAGCCTACAACAACGCCACAGGTCAGTGGGAAACTATCTAATCTTTTTAACTTGATATTTACCCTCTTAATTTATACACTCTTGTTTATTTCGCCCTCGGCTTTCGAGGGCGAATTTTTTGTGCATATATTAATAGCAAAGGGTTTGATTTTCCCAAAGAAAATTGTTATACTAACAATGTATGTTTGGAGATGAATTTATGTTTGACTTAATTAAGCTTACCGATAGAACTTATTATTTCGATGTGCCTACCAAAATCGGCGTGTACAAATTAGACGATACAAAAGCAATGCTTGTGGATTCGGGCATTAACGCAAAAACCGCAAAGCGAGTTTTAAAAGGCCTTGAAGACGAGGGCTTGGAGGTAGCTTTTATTATCAACACCCATTCTCACACCGACCACGCAGGCGGTAATCGTTTTATCTGCGAAGAAACAGGATGCAGAGCTTATGCACCAGAGGTAGAAGACGTGTTAATTGAATATCCCGACGTGGAGGCTACCCTTGTTTACGGTGGCTTTCCTTGCAGGGATTTTCGTAAAAAGTTTATGAATACCGAGCCTTGCAAAACCTATCCTTTGTCAGAGGCACCCTTGCCCGAGGGTATGGAGGTTTTTCCGCTATACGGTCATACGGCTCACATGATTGGCGTAAAAACTCCCGACGACGTGTATTTTATAGCTGACGTTGTAAATGGCAAAAATGCCCTCGACAAGGCAAAAATATGCTACGTTTACGATATTGATACTCAGCTTCAGACTTTAGAAAAACTCAAAGAGCTTGACGGCAAGCTGTGCGTGCCTGCACACACAGACCCCACCGAAAACGTTGCTTACCTTGCACAGATAAACGTAGAAAATCTTCTTGAAATAAGACAGCGGATTTTAAATGTTTTAGAAAAAAATCCCCTAACCACCGAACAGCTGACAGCTGAGCTTTGCCGTCAGTACGAGCTTAAGGAGGATTTTATGGGGCTTGTAATGGTGACTTCAAGTATCCGTTCTCACCTTGTAAGTCTCAGACACAAGGGAATTATAGATTGGTATATTGAGGACTACCTTCATTACTGGAAAATTGCAGAGGAGAAATGAGTATGAACTGCCCTAATTGCGGAGGACTTTTAAACCTTGAAAAAAGACATTGCGAATATTGCGACACCACATTTACCGAGGCGGAATTAAACCCCTCGGCAAAGGTACATACAGAAGAAAATCCACAAAATGCAAAGGAGCCTGAACGTAAGAAAACCCTTACAGAGCTAAGGCAGGAGGAGCTTAAGAAAGAAAAGGCACAGCGTAAGGCAAATTCTAAAGCTGATGACTCCAATGATGTTGCTCTTGGTGCGGCTGTAATGGGTGTTTTCGGGCTTTTCTCGGGAGTACGCAGGTTTTTTCGCGAGCTTAAACGTACTGTTTGCTTCTTACTGTTAATAGCACTTGAGTGTGGCTTTGGATATGTTGTCATCAGCGGCGTAGCCTCAGAGCTTTTCGAAACCGATATTAAGAACTTTGCGTTACAAAACGGTATTATATTATTAAATGCACTTTTTGCAGGAATTATCTGCCGTATAGGGCGAATTCGCGTAGGTACGGCATTGGTTGCAATCGTAAACCTTTTAGCCGTTGTGTGGACGTTTATCTACCCCTTGATAATAACAAATTTTGAGGGAGTAACCCCACAGTATGTTGCAATTCTCGCAATAATTGAAATGGCGGTTTTAGCCTTAAGCGTGCTTTTTGCACATCTTATCTATAGAAGATAATGTTTAACAGCAAGGGTGATTATCAACCGCCTGATAAGCCTTGATATTAAAAGACCCTTTCGGGCGGATGAAACCTGCCCCTACAATGTAAATCTCAATATTACTCCCGCCGCTAAAGGCGGGATGTTGTTTTTTGAAGCAAAAATCAACATAATAGCACACAATTTGACTCTTTTTACCTTGGAATTTTGTAGGCACTTACATTGATTTTAATAGGCTTTAGTAGTAAAATGTAATATGTATTTTTGTATCCTTAAAAGAGGTGTTATTATGTGCTGTAATCATACAAAAAGCGACCTTACTTTAATCGAAGATGTGCTCAAGGAGTATGCCGACCAAAAAGGCTCGCTTATTACAATTTTACAGAAAACTCAGGATATTTACGGATATCTTCCCATTGACGTAATCTATCACATTGCAGAGCGTACAGGCTCTACCCCTGCAAGAGTATTGGGTGTTGCTACCTTTTATGCTCAGTTCAGGCTTCAGCCTATCGGCAAGTACCTTATTATGCTTTGTCAGGGTACAGCCTGCCACGTAAACGGCAGTGAGCGAATCGAAGCTGCTATTAAGCAGGAGTTAGGCATCGAAGACGGTGAAACAACAGAGGACGGACTTTTTACTCTTAAAAACGTTGCGTGTCTTGGCTGTTGCTCTCTTTCTCCTGTAATGATGATTAACGATGAAACATATGGTTCTTTAACTCCCGACAAGGCTATTACTATACTTAACGAGCTTAAGGCAAAGGCGGAGGAAGAAAAATGAGAATTATAGTTGGTCAGGGCTCCTGCGGAATTGCTGCAGGTGCTATGAAAGTATATAACGCAATTGAAGAAAAGCTTGCAGTCTGTCCTGAGGTTTCTCTGGGCATTACAGGCTGTATCGGTATGTGTTACCTTGAGCCTATTGTAGATGTTTATGAGGGCGACGAGCTTTTTGCACGCTTTGTAAAGGTTAAGGAAGCTGACGCCGAGCGTATTTTAAAGGCAGTAAGCACCAAGAATTTAAGCGAAGTTGCCGACATCCTTATTGCTGACGACGACAAGGCTTTTCTTTCTCAGCAGACAAGAATTGCACTTCGCAACTGCGGTATTATAGACCCCACAAGCATTGATGCCTACATAAACGCAGGCGGTTATGAGGCTATTAAAAAAGTCCTCGGCGGCATGACTCAGGATGATGTTATTGACGTAATCAAAACTTCAGGATTGGCAGGTCGAGGCGGTGCAGGCTTCCCGACGTGGTTCAAGTGGAATGCTGCAAAGGAGTCAAAAGGTGAAGAAAAATACCTTATCTGTAATGCTGACGAGGGCGACCCCGGTGCATTTATGGACAGAGCCGTTATCGAAAGCGACCCCCATACTCTTATTGAGGGTATGCTTATCGGTGCTTACACAATCGGTGCAAAAGAGGCTGTTGTTTATGTGCGTGCCGAGTACCCCCTTGCTATCAAGAGATTACAGAAAGCCATTGAAGATGCAAAAGAGAAGAATCTTTTAGGTCAGAATATTTTAGGCACAGATTTTTCCTGTGAAATGCGTATTAAAGCAGGTGCGGGTGCCTTTGTTTGCGGTGAGGAAAATGCTCTTATCGAGTCTTTGGAGGGTGAGCGCGGTATGCCCAGACTGAAGCCTCCTTTCCCTGCACAAAGCGGTTACTGGCAGAAGCCTTCTAACATAAATAATGTTGAGACTTTTGCAAACGTTGCGTGGATTATTAATAACGGCGGCGAGGCTTTTGCCGCTATGGGTACAGAAAACAGTAAGGGTACCAAGGTTTTTGCTCTTACAGGTAAAATCAAAAAGGGCGGCTTAGTTGAAATTCCTATGGGTAAAACCCTTAGGGACGTTATCTACGGCATTGGCGGCAGAATTAAAAACGATGCTGAGTTCAAGGCTGTTTAGATGGGCGGTCCCTCAGGCGGATGTATCCCAAAGGATTTGCTTGACACAGTAATCGACTACAAAGCCTTAGGTGCAACCGGTGCTATTATGGGCTCAGGCGGTATGGTTGTTATGGACAGCTCAACCTGCATGGTATCTATGGCTAAGTTCTTCCTTGATTTTACCGCTAAGGAAAGCTGCGGCAAGTGCGTACCCTGTAGAATCGGTACAAAGCGTATGCTTGAAATCTTAACCAGAATTTGTGACGGCAAGGGTAAGGAAGGCGACATCGAACTTCTTGAAGAGCTTTGCCTTGCTATTAAGGACGGTGCACTCTGCGGTCTTGGTCAGACTGCCCCAAATCCTGTGCTTACCACAATTCGCTATTTCAGAAACGAGTACGAAGCTCATATTAATGATAAAAAATGTCCTGCAAAAGAATGCAGTAACCTTATCACTTACGAGATTGAGGCTGAGAAATGTAAGGGCTGTACATTATGTGCCAAAAAGTGCCCTGCGAATGCAATCAGCGGCGAGCTGAAGAGTGCTCACGTGATTAATCAGGATATGTGCATCAAGTGCGGTCAGTGTGTAACACTGTGCAAATTCGGTGCAATTAAAACTAACTAAGGAGGTGTCGTTATGGAAAAAATCAAACTTACTATCAATGGTACGGAAGTATTAGCAAATAACGGCGACACCGTACTTACTGCCGCAAAAAATGCAGGCATTGAAATCCCCACACTTTGCCATCATGAGTCTGTTAAAGTATTCGGTGCTTGCGGTGTCTGTGTTGTGGAGGCAG
>JAFUPE010000009.1 GCA_017481395.1 Ruminococcus sp.
CTCTTGTAAACTATTGTCCTTCCTGTAAGGTTGTTCTCTCTAACGAGGACTCACAGGGCGGTAAGTGCGACATTTGCCACAGCGATATTATCCAGAAGTCGAAGGATGTTTGGTATCTTCGTATTACTGAATATGCAGACAGACTTCTTGAAGGCTTAAAGGAAGTTGATTATCTTCCAAATGTTAAGCTCCAGCAGGAAAACTGGATTGGTAAATCAACAGGTGCTTTTGTTAACTTTACTGTTAAAGATACTGACGAAACTCTCAGAATTTATACAACCCGTCCCGATACTCTTTTCGGCGTTACATTTATGGTTATGGCACCTGAGCATCCTATGCTTGATAAGTATAAGGATATGATTTCTAACTTCGACGAGGTTGAAAATTACAGAGGAGAATGTGCAAAGAAAACTGAGTTTGAAAGAACTCAGCTTGTTAAGGATAAAACAGGAGTTAAGCTTCAGGGCTTTGTTGGCATAAACCCTGTAAACGGTAAGGAAATTCCTATTTTCATTTCCGACTACGTAATGATGGGTTACGGCACAGGTGCAATTATGGCTGTGCCTGCTCATGACCAGAGAGACTACGATTTCGCAAAGAAATTCGGTATTGATATTATCGAGGTTATTAAGGGCGGCGACATTTCTAAGGAAGCTTATACAGGCGACGGCGAAATGGTTAACTCTGAATATCTCAATGGTTATACCGACAAAAAGACTTCAATTGCAAGAATGCTTGAAGAACTCCAGAAACAGGGCATAGGTGAAAAGGGTGTTCAGTATAAAATGAAGGACTGGGCATTTAACCGCCAGCGTTATTGGGGCGAGCCTATTCCTATTGTTCATTGCGAAAAGTGCGGTATGGTAGCTGTACCTTACAGCGAGCTTCCCCTAAAGCTTCCTAAGGTGGAAAATTTCGAGCCCGGTCAGGACGGCGAAAGTCCCCTTGCTAAAATTGATGATTTCGTAAATTGTACTTGTCCCAAGTGCGGCAGTAAGGCGAAGCGTGAAACCGACACAATGCCTCAGTGGGCAGGTTCATCATGGTATTTTCTACGTTATATTGACCCTCACAATGACTCCGAGCTTGCTAATATGGACAAGCTTAAGTATTGGATGCCGGTAGATTGGTATAACGGCGGTATGGAGCACGTTACACGTCACCTTATTTACTCCCGTTTCTGGCACAAGTTCCTTTATGATATTGGTGCAGTTCCTTGCGAAGAACCTTATGCTAAGAGAACCGCACAGGGTCTTATTCTTGGCCCCGACGGTGTTAAAATGAGTAAATCACGCGGTAACGTAGTAGACCCCAACGAGGTAGTAGACCAGTACGGAGCCGATGTATTGCGTACATATGTACTCTTTATGGGTGACTACGAGCAGGCTGCTCCTTGGTCTGAAAGCTCTATGAAGGGTTGCAAGAGATTTACCGATAGAATCTGGAATCTCCAGGATATTCTTGTTGACGGGGACGACTATTCAGCAGAGCTTTCTTCAGATTTCCATAAGACAATCAAAAAGGTAAGCGAGGATATCGAGAGCCTTAAGTTTAATACTGCTATTGCTTCTCTTATGACTCTTATCAATGCTATTTATACTAAAGGCTCTATTAACAGAGCCGAGCTTAAAACTTTCCTTCTCCTTGCAAATCCCTTTGCTCCTCATATCACTGAAGAAATTAACAGCATTGTGTTCGATAATGAAGCCTTGCTTGCAGTAACTCAGTGGCCTCAGTTTGATGAGTCGAAGTGCAAGGATGAAAGTGTCGAAATTGCTGTTCAGGTTTGCAGCAAAATCAAAGCAAGAATTAACGTTAGTCCTACAGCTACTGAGGATGAAGTGTTTGCTCAGTGCTTGGAAAATGAGGATGTTAAGAAGGCTTTGGATGGTTTGACAATCATCAAAAAGTTTTACAAAACTGGTTCTCTTGTTAACTTTGTAGCAAAACCCATGTAATATTTCGACATTTTTGAAGAATATTCTGTTTTTTCTATTGACACAATCGTCAAAGTTATGTATAATAACATTTGAATTTTGAAATATCCCTTATTTTAGATGGGAGGGAAACCCGATGGCAGAAGTTAGATTAAA
>JAFUPE010000010.1 GCA_017481395.1 Ruminococcus sp.
CAGTTCCCGGTTACTACTACCGTATGGAAAGTGCTACACAGTACATCAACTGCACAGCTTGCGGTAACACACTTGCAACTGATAAGAAGATGTTCAAGAACTACATGATGCAGTCTCTTAAGTTCTGGGCAGAAGAGTACCACGTTGACGGCTTCCGTTTCGACCTTATGGGTGCTCACGATTACCAGATTATGAACGAAATCCGTTCTATGTTCGACGGCATGTATGGCGGCGAAGGCAAGAAGATCATCATGTATGGTGAGCCTTGGACAGGTACAGGCGGCTTCTCAGGTCTTAATGCTGCTAACCAGTGTACTATCAACAACGCTGCAAAGCTTGCCGAAAGAATCGGTTGCTTCAACGACACAACAAGAGATGCTATCCAGAAGTGGTTCAAGAGTGATGTACAGGCAAATCTTGCTACTGTAAAAGCAGGTATCACTTCTACAACCAAGTCGGGTCTTAAGCCTAACAAGTCTCTTACATACTTTGACTGCCACGACGGTGTAACATGGTGGGATAACATTCAGGCTTCTAACGGCAAGCAGTATGATTCTACAAATGCTTCCCATACAATGAAGCTCAGAACCTCCATGACATATCTCTTTACATCTCAGGGCGTTCCCTTTATGCTTGCAGGTACAGAGTTTGCACGTACAAAGTACGGCAACGGTAACTCCTACAACTTAGGCGATGTCAACGCATTTGACTGGATGAGAATTGAAACTTACGCAACAGAGGTTGCATACGTTAAGGGCCTTCGTGAAATCAGAAATGCCTTCAGCCCCTTCCGTTCTTCTTCAAATGTTGTTAACCCCTCTTATATTTCTACAAGCTCCAACGTTATTGCTTATACACTTAATAACTCTAAGGCCGGCGAGTGGTCAAAGGCTCTTGTTATTATGAATAACGGCTCTGCTTCTTCCGTAACACTTCCCAGTGGTACATGGACAGTTGTTGCTGACGGCACAAAGGCAGGCCTTGTATCTCTCGGCACAGCAAGTGGCTCTTACAGCATTCCTGCTAACGGCTCTGCAATTCTTGTTCAGGGCGAAACAACAGCTACATCTGCAACTTATGAGAAGGTTACAGTTAAGCATGTAGCTGACGGCAAGACAATCAAGACTACAGAATCCCTCTACGCAGTAGGCGACACATGGCGTGCAGTTCCCGATAACTACACAATGTTTAATCACAACGTTAAGTCTATCGAGTCTAACGCAGGCACAAAGCTTGGCAACACCTACTACGGCACTGTTGAGGCAGGCAAGGATGTAGTTGTTACTATCACTTACGAAAGCTTTAACACTGACGGTTACGTAACAATCAAGTACGTTGACGAAAAGGGTGCTTCTATTTCTCAGGACATCACATTCCGTATGCTTGATGGCGAAGAGTTTAACCTTCCTTTCTCCAACGTATCAGGTTACGAACTCGTTTCTTCCAAGTATCCTGCTAACTACAAGGGTACATTCGATTCCTCAAATCCTGCTACTATTACATTCGTATACAAGCAGCTCGAGGTTGAAAGCATCGACGTTTATTATTACAACACCAAGTGGGGTAATAACGTAGGTATGTACGCATACACTGACTCTGAGGATAAGCCTCTCGGTGCATGGGGCGAAAAGGCTCAGCGTATGACAAAGGTTACCGACGCTTCCGAGCTTCCTAAGGGCGAAACAGTAGGTAACTGGTACAAGAAGTCTATTTCCGATGATAACTCTAAGCTTGATTATCACATTACAAGCTGTAACGTAATGTTCCACAATATGGGTCAGGGCGAACAGGAGCCTTTAAACGGTGAGCCCGGCTATGTTGCATCCGGTACAGTTTACATCAAGAACAAGGTGTTAAGCTTCAATACCGATATCGTTGTTTCTCATATTGATGCAGAAACAGGCGAGAAGCTTGCTGATGACGAGCGTATCTCCTTCACTAATGTTTCTCTTAAGGATACTTACGAGACAAAGGCTAAGGAAGGCTTCGGCGAGGTTATCGTTCCCACAAACGCAAAGGGTAACGTAGTTGCAGGTTCTATCTGCGTAGTTTACCTCTACGGTGAAAAGGAAGAAGTACCTACAACAACAGTTACAGAGCCTGCTTCTTCCGAGGTTCCCACATCCGGCACAACAGAGCCTGCTTCCTCTGAGGTTCCCACATCCGGCACAACAGAGCCTGCTTCTTCCGAGATTCCCTCAACTGTAGAGCCCGGCACAACAGCTACCAACCCCGGCGAGATTGTTGATCCTCTCTACCTCGGCGATGCAGATTTAAGCGGTGTTATCAACATCAAGGACGTTACTCTTATCCAGAAGCATGCTGCACAGCTCCTTATGCTTGTAGGCGACAATGTTCTTTGTGCTGATGCATATACAGATAACGAAGTAAATATCAAGGATGCTACAATTATCCAGAAGTACCTTGCTAAGTACGAAAATCTCGGTTATCCTGTTGGCGAAGCAATTCCCGGCACAGGCGAGTGGGTTACTTTACCTGTAATAACTCCCGCTACAACCGTTACTGTTGCTCCTTCAACAACAAAGGCTACTGAGGCTTCTACAACAGCAGAGCCTTCTGAGGTTATTACTACTACCGAGCCCACCACAGCTGAGCTCACAACAACAGAGCCTACTACAGCCGAGCTTACTACAGAGCCTACTACAGCAGAGCCTGTTATTACAGAGCCTTCTGAAATCGTAACTGACCCCTACGAGGATCCTACAGATCCTCCTGTATACGGTGAGGCAAAAACAGTTTACTTCTCCAATAATAAGTTTTGGCAGGGTGAAGTTTATGCTTACATCTGGGACGCTAATGATTACAAGCCTGCTGAGTGGCCGGGTCTTCCCATGACATTCGTTAAGACTAACGATTATGGTGAGAGCATTTTCTCTGTTGAAGTACCCGCAGGTATGACATATATCATCTTTACAGACGGTTCCAGCCAGTCTGTTGATATTGACCTTACCTTAGAGTCGCAGAACGGCTTCTACCTTACAGATGCTGATGCTGAAGGCAAGTACGCTTACGGCACATATGATTTTGTATAAAAATTAAATCTTTGAGGCTGTCTCATTGAGACAGCCTCTTTTTTATGGCAACAGGCGACAGATATAATTCTGCCGCCTGTTATTTTTAAAATATTTGGTTTGTTCAATTTGTAAAAATGTCAGTTTTGTTTTCTTACAATCTTGTATTCGTCATAAGGCGAGAAGTAATGACATTCAAAATCCGAGCCCTTAAGAAAATTTTCCATTTCGTCCTCGTCTAAATTAACCTCACATATATAGCAGTCATAAACATCATCATACATATAGTGAGCACACATTTCACAGCAGGATACCTTTGACATTTTTTCACTTCCTTTTGCACTAGTTTACCATATACACGTTTTTTTGGCAAGTAACAAATTAAAGTACTTCGGCATAGTATAAAGCGGCGGCAAACTAAGAAAGGAGCAATAAAATTGAAATCAACAGAACAAGAGCTTATGGCGTATTACGGTCTTGCCCCATTTCCTAAGAAGACACCCGACGCCATGGCTTATATACCTTTTCAGCCAAATAACGCCGAAACTTACGCTGTGTTCAGAGGCTTTGAAGCAGGAACAATGTATAAATCCTTAGACAAGCCTTTCTGTCCGGATACTTGCGGAGGTAGTACGTTATGACAGGCCGAGACATTTTGCTGAAAAAGCTTTCCTCTTATGCTTTTGCATCCCATGAGCTAAAGCTTTTTCTTGACACTCATCCACAGGACAGAGAAACCTTAAAAAAGCTTGAGGAATATGAAGCTAAAGCCAAAGAGCTAAAAAAGGAATATGAAGAAAAATACGGACTTATTAATCGTAAGACAGACAACACATCATTCTGGTCTTGGGTAAACGACCCATGGCCTTGGGAGGGTTAAGCCAATGTTTGTATATGAAAAGAGACTTCAGTATCCTATTAAAATTAAACAGACAAATCCTAAGCTTGCCAAGATAATTATAACTCAGTATGGCGGCCCCGACGGCGAATTGGGTGCTTCCTTAAGATATTTAAGCCAGCGATTTTCGATGCCTGTTCCCGAGCTCAAAGCTACCCTTACCGACATCGGCGTTGAAGAATTAAGCCATCTTGAAATGATTGGAACCATCGTTTACCAGCTTACAAAAAACTTAACTGAAGCCCAGATTAAAGAAGCTGGCTTTGATGCCTACTTTGTAGACCACACCGCAGGCGTTTATCCTCAGGCGGCAGCAGGCGTGCCCTATACAGCCGCCGCGATGCAGGTTAAGGGCGACCCTATCGCCGACCTTCACGAAGACTTAGCAGCAGAACAGAAGGCAAGAGTCACCTACGATAATATCCTCAGATTCTGCGACGACCCCGATGTTATAGACCCTATCCGCTTCTTGAGAGAGCGAGAGGTTGTTCACTATCAGCGTTTTGGTGAAAACTTAAGAATCCTCACTGATAAGCTGGACTCTAAGAATTTTTATGCCTTCAACCCCTCTTTTGACAAAAAGTGCTTTAAAAAAGACAATAAATAATATCTTGCTGTAGCCAGCAAAAGCCGCCTTTGAAGGCGGCTTTTTTCTATGGTGAGTTTTCCTGATCAAAGTCCATATTTCTGGACATATGATGATTTATAATATAGTTGAAGAAAGGTGGGAAGAAAATGAGTAACACAGGAAAAATATCAATCACTCCCGAAATGGCTCAAAGCATTGCGGTGGCAGACAATAACATCCTTCATATATCAAAACTTGAGGATTTAAGACAAACTTTTACCGAAAACAGCACAGATAAATACCTTGCGGAAATCTTTGCTAAAACTTCCAATCAGACGGGTAAGCTTTTTCATATGGTAGATGACCCTGAAAGTAGCTTTGAGGAAAACGAAAAATATCTTGAAGAAAGCAACCTCTGGTGGGATTTTTATATAGAGCTTTTTGAAGAAATCAAGGCAAGGCTCATTAAATCAAATGAAGAAAACGGTACAGCTTATGTTACAGAGGATGCAAGTTTCAGGAAAATTGCCACACCTTTTATGGATCGTCACGGTTATAGGGACGGCTGTGGTTGGTGGATAAAACAAGAAGATTAAATATAAGGAGTGGGACATAATGTGTGTAAATGACATTAGAAATTTCAATGGTAAGATTATTACGGGAGATTATATAGATATTGATAAAATTCCTGATTTCAATTTCCGTCTGCTTTGTGATTATATCGAGTTGCAGTTGCTTTGCGGAAGAAAGGCTGACGATATATCCAACGAGGAAATTATGATGTTTAAAGCTTCATAAGGAGGCGTAATTATGGGTGATTTGAGGTTATGTGCCGCAGAATCAGACTTGAGGTATATTCTGCCGGAGGTATGGTCTCTTAAAGTCAGGCGGATACACAGGCCACGCGTGGTTGTATATCTTTGACCCACAAGTGCAAAGCGACAATATTGATGCAAGCTATTATTATTTCGGCAAAACCTATAGTCAGCTCAACTCAATGTACAATTGCGGACGGCGAAGGAGAAACAACCGTTACTGCTACACTTAACGGCCCGAATGGGATTTGCGAGAGTTCTTCTATACATATAACTGTAATTGAAGGTATTGATGGTGGTGTTGCCAATAAGGTGTGGCCTGGCTGGCATTTAAACAATAGGCTTCCGAGTAAAATCGGAAGCCTATTGTGTTATTATTTTGGAACGCTTTTGGAACTCATTTGGTAAGATTTGGGAACACATGATGAGTATAATAAATTTCGACGGGCGGGTAAACTGCCTGAAAATTAATTTTGGAGGCATATTATTATGTACTTTGACGCTATTGCAAAAATCGTTTCCGAACGTACAGGTTGTGAGGTAAGTGATGTTAAGCCCGAAAGCACTTTTTCTGAGCTTGGTATTGACTCTCTCGACACAGTAGAGCTTCTTATGAACCTGGAAGACGAAATCGGCATCGAGATTGAGCTTGACCAGAAGGTTGAAACCATTGATGACCTTAACAAGTTCATTCAGTCCAAGCAGGGTTAAGAACTATGATTAAGTCAGAGATTTGCGAGATTCTGGGTATTGAATATCCTGTATTTCAGGGCGGAATGGCTTGGATCGCTGACGGCAAATTGGCCGCTGCCGTATCTAACGGCGGCGGTCTTGGTATCATTGCCGCAGGTAATGCTCCCGCAGATTATGTCAGAGAGCAAATAAGAATCGCCAAGTCACTTACAGATAAGCCCATCGGCGTTAATATTATGCTTATGAGTACTTTTGCAGATGATATTGCAAAGGTTACGATAGAAGAAAAGGTAGAGGTTGTTACCACAGGTGCAGGTAACCCTTCTAAATATATGAAAGCTTGGAAAGAGGCAGGTATCAAGGTTATTCCCGTTGTTGCTTCAGTTGCTATGGCTAAGCTGATGACCAGACTCGGTGCAACTGCTCTTATTGCAGAAGGGGGAGAGAGTGGCGGCCACGTTGGCGAGCTTACCACAATTGTCCTTGTTCCTCAGATTTGTGACGCAACACATCTTCCTGTTATTGCCGCAGGCGGTATTTGTGACGGCAGAGGAGTAGCGGCAGCCTTTATGCTTGGTGCACAGGGCGTTCAGCTTGGCACACGTTTTCTTTCAGCCTTTGAATGCAGTATTCATCCTACATATAAAGAGAAAATCTTAAAGGCAACCGACCTTTGTACAATGGTTACAGGCAAGCGTTTAGGTCACCCTGTAAGAAGTCTTCGCACTCAGTTTGCAAGGGATTATCAAAAAGCCGAGTACAGCACGATGCCTGACGAAGAGCTCGAGAATTTAGCAGTAGGTGCTTTACGCCTCGCTGTTCAGGAAGGTAACAGTGAGAAAGGTTGCTTCCTTTCTGGCCAATGTGCCGCAATGGTAAAGCGTGAGCAAAGTGCCGCTGAGATTGTAAAAGAGATAATGGAAGAGGCAGAGCCTATTTTAAGAGGTGCAGAAAAATGGGTAAAATAGCATTTGTTTTTTCAGGTCAGGGCGACCAGTTTTCGGGTATGGGCAGGGAGCTTTTAGATAGCTCGGTTGCCGCAAAAAAAGCCTTTGAGCTTTGCGAAAGTTTAAGAGAAGGCACAATCAGACAGTGCTTCGAGGGTACTGCCGAGGAGCTTAAAGAAACCAAAAACACCCAGCCTTGCCTTTTTGCAATGGAACTTGCCGCTTGTGAGGCTCTTAAAGCTAAGGGGATTTCTCCCGAAGGTGTAGCAGGCTTTTCTTTGGGAGAAGTAGTTGCCGCTACTGTTTCAGGTGCATTTTCAAAAGAAGATGGTTTTAAGCTCGTTTGCAAAAGAGGCGAGCTTATGGGAGCCGAGGCAGACAAGTTTGACACTTCTATGGTTGCAGTTGTAAAGCTCACTAACGAACAGGTAGAGCAGTGTGCCGCAAAGTTTGAGAATGTTTACCCTGTAAACTTTAATTGTCCTTCTCAGGTTACCTGTTCAGGTCTTACCTCAGAAATCACAGCTTTTGCCGACGAGGTTAAATCAGCAGGCGGTAGGGTAGTGCCACTTAAAGTAAAAGGTGCTTTTCACTCTCCCTTTATGAAAAATGCCGCCGAGGCTTTTAAAGCTGAAATTGAAAAGGTGGAAATTAAGGAGAGAGAAATTCCTCTTTACTCTAATAAAACAGCCGAAGTTTATGATAAAAATGTTGCAGAGCTTTTGTCAGCTCAGATTTGTTCTCCTGTTAAATGGGAGCAGACTATCTGCAATATGATTTCAGCAGGTTTCGACACATTTATTGAAATGGGTCCCGGCAGAACACTTACAAATATGATTAAGAAAATAGATATGAACGTAAAGGCTCAGACTGTTTTTGAGGCTTTAGCGGAGGTAGAAAATGCTTAAAGGTAAAGTAGCATTGGTAACAGGTGC
>JAFUPE010000011.1 GCA_017481395.1 Ruminococcus sp.
CCTCATCGAGGAACCACTGGTAAGACTTCTTCTGAATTTCAATGAGGTTAGGCATCTGGATAACCTCTTCGATATTAGCGAAGCTTACTCTCTCGCTGTTGCCGAGCTTAACGGGCTTAGCGTTAATCATTAGGCATATCACTCCTTTTTGAAATTCTCAGCCGCCTTACCGCAAATGAAGGCGACTTGGGATAATGAAGGTAACAAAAAACTTCCATAAATTTTCTACTTGACAAGTGTTAATTTATGTGATATATTTCTCAGTTCACTTTTTTGTGAAATCTGAAAAGGGGTAAATCCCCCCATAATGTTACATCATAGCATTATAGAAGAAAATATGCTCAAAGTCAAGGTTTTTTTGCCGTTTTTTTGCAATTTTTTCGTTTTAATTCTAATACGCAATCATTTTTAAAAAACACTCGTTCTCACAAATTCACAGCACACCCGAGTGCGTGTATGGTTTTTAAGCAACCATTTTACACCCTTTTGACACTTTTTATGGGGTAAGCGTTTAACAATACACCCCATATGTTGTATTAATACCGTAGGGAAGTCGTTATAGTGTCCTAATCATTTCATATAAAACATACCTTCTGAAAGGTGAATCCATCCCTACAAAGATTATCTCAGCTTTAAAAAATATCAAAAGCCTCTGAACCAAACCAAAAGATAAATCGTATATATAGTGAAAGCTTTCAGAAAGGAGAGTGACCCCTTGGATATTACACCTTACGTAAATCTTTACGGCAAAGATTTAACCCGGCTTTGCATTTCCCTTTGCAAAAACCGAGCCGACGCCGAAGACCTTTATCAGATTACGTGGGAAAAGGTGCTTAAAAACATTCGCCGTTATAATAAGGAAATGTCCTTTGACAAATGGCTGTTTGCAATCTGCGTAAACGCCCATAGGGATATGGTCAAATCTCCCTTTCGCAAAAGGATACACCACTTTAACACTACCGAAGATTTGGAGCTTAGCCTCAACTCTATTCCCGACAAAGCTATCCCCCGCGACGAATTTATCTCTCTGCACTGTGCTGTCTCAAAGTTAAGCCTTGATAAACGTCAGGTAATTGCCCTTTATTATTTCAAAGATTATAGCACAAAAGAAGTAGCAGAAATTCTGAACATTCCCGAAGGCACAGTAAAATCCAGACTAAGCAGTGCACGCGAACAAATAAGAAAGGAGCTTTTAAATGAGTAACTTTAACGACGAGAAAATCGACAAAATGCTTAAAGCCTACTGCACCCGCAGTGATGAAACCTTTACCTTTAATAAACCTAAAAAAATAAAGCACACCGCCCTTATTGCCGCCTGCCTTGTGCTGGTAATTTTAGCAGGCGTTATATTTGTACCCCATCTCTTTCCAAATCACAAAAACAGCGGATTTATAATCGTTGCCAACGCTAAGTCTTTAGACGAAACAGGCTTAGCCTCGGCAGACGAAATAACTAAAGAGTATTACGTAGAGCTTGAAAACCCCACAGGAAATGTTGTGTTTTTCGATTATGACGAAATACTCAATCCCGACGCACCGGGGTACGACCTAACGCAAAGGTATCTTTTTCAGAGCTTTGCTACAAACCTTAATATCAACGTTGTAGGCGAAGACATAAAAACCATCACCTATAAATTCAACAAAGGTGCTATAACCCCTGTGTGCACACCTATTGAGCATATCGAAGATGGGAAAGGCAGTATGTTTTTTGCATACAACTTCTGTTGTACCGAGGTTGCATTTGATAAAAAACCTGATGAAATATTCATTCTCGGTTTTAACCCTGTGTATAATCCCGATGCAACCTATGAGCTTTCCCGAATATATTACTCTTCTCCCGATGCTATCGTTAAGTATCATCACAGCTTTCTTGAGACAAGAAATTATGTTTTCTCTGAAAACTACGGAGAGCTTGAAGCACAGTATGGTTGGGAAAAGAGCCTCAGCTACGGCTACCGAAGCTCTGACCCTCCTGTAGCAAATGAGGAAGAAATCAACACCCTCAAAGAGCTTGCACAGGCTGACGATATGTTAGGCTTTTTCAATTACCAAAATCAGATTTTCAAACGCCTTGTTGACGGCACCACCATTGATATAACTGTAACATACAACTCAGGCGCAAGCGAAACCAAAACCATTGAGCTTATATATACGCCCATAGAAGCAACCGATATAGAGTGGTACTCAAAGGAACCCGCCAATACCAACTCAAACGGCATTATAAGTGCAAGACTTAAATAACCGACAATCTCCATTTTTACAATCTCAATAACGAAAGCTCCGCAGATACGAAAAAATCTGCGGAGCTTTCACTTTATCCTATTGTCCATATACCGATAATAATTTTTCGTAGGGGCGATTATCAATCGCCCGCTATACGTTGTGGTAATGCAAAACCTTTCGGGCTGATAATACCCTCCTCTACTATAGTATTTAATCTCTACTTCAAAAATCTACCAATCGCAGGTAATGCGTGCCACCTTAACGTTTGCCATAGGCAAACATATCGCACCGCGAAAACGGTATATCGCATTGGCAAGGCCAATATATCGCGTGAGCGAAAGCTAACATATCGCATCAGAATTATTCAACACTCATAAGCGTTCCCATAAAAATCGGGATGTTATTTTCCATATCCACAATCATATACACAAAGGGTCTGTCAAGGGTTACCTCTTTGGGATTTTGAGGTACACCTGCAGCACGCATAACAACTGCTGTAGATGCACCTGCCTTTGTACCCTGCTCGGCTACTGTGATTTTTGTGCTGTGCAGTACATCTCCTATCCAGATGTTACCGCCCTTAATCTGACCAAGCCCGCTAAAATCCGCTTTTTCCTCGTCAAAGGCTTTTTCCATACCCATATCTTTAAGAACAGACTTAAGGTTTAAATCCGTTTCGTACTCAAACTTAGGAATTTTTGCATGAACTTCGCTTTCCTCAGCATTTTCTAAAAGCTCTTCAAGCTTTTCGCCGTCAAGTGTGCTTACATACTCCTCTACACTTATGCCCTCATCGGGAAGCAGTGCTACAAAAGCATACTTTCTGCCCTCGTAGTATTTTACAAATCCTGCCCCATTTTCGTCTTTAATATAGGAGCTTTCAGAACTACACATATACTTTACAGGCAGGGTTTCACCCTTTTCTGTAACAAAAACTCCGTCATCCATCTGATGCTCGTCGTAAACTTCTTCCCACTTAGAGTCAAAAAGCAAAGCATTTACCAAACACATAACAGCCTCCGGTTCAAGCTCGTTTATGATGCTATCAATCATACCCTCGGTTTTATCACTTACCCAAGAGTTGATTTCCTTGACTGCTTTGGTACTGAATGGTATCTCAAAAACATCTGCGTTATGATATGCTGAGTTTTCCTGAAGAAAACTCTTATCAACTTCAAAGCTGTCAATATTATTTATCCACAGAGAGTTTGCCATGCTAAGCTGTTCATCACTGTTCAAATATGAAAGTGCAAGCTTTCTTAAATCTTCAACGTCCATTCCTAAGGTGCTTTTAATTTCTTCAAGTGTCTCGTTATTTGCACCCTCTGCTACCATAGCCAATGCAAGGGCAACGGACAAGGGCGACACAAGAGTGCTATTCTCGCCCTCAAGACACTCGGCAAAAAGCTTAGTCGCAAAATCTGTGTAATCCTCTGCCTTAAAGATATCGTCATAAAGCACATATGTATCAGGCTCAACTTTATCGCTTAAATTTTTAACGTCATCTGTGCAACCCGAAAGCACAAAAGAAAGCGTGAGAGATAAAATTAAAATAATCACTGTAATCTTAGTTTTCATATATACCATCCTTTCTTTGCGGGTTAGCCGCCCCTACTCATAAAGCCAAATTCTATCGGCTATATAAATCCTTTCCTCTGTTGATATTTTGACAAAGTCCTTATAGCTTACCTCAACTATCGTACCCACAGGGAAATCCTCTTCCGTTGGGGCCAATGTAATACGGGTTGTGGCGTCATTAATCTTCGTTTTTGTTCGCGTGTTCTCTGTAAACTCAACCGTCGTTACATGTGATGTATAATGTAAAGATAAAGTACCGTTTTCACCGCAAAGGGTTCCTGTAAAACCATTATCGTTCCACTCGTCAATCCTTACCAGCACAGTCTGCAAAGTTCTTATATCGCCGATAGAATAAATAAGGATTTCCGACTCAGACAAAAATTCAGGTGCATTATTATCATTCAGCAAAACCTCTACCCTGCTTCCCACAGGAAAATCCGCTTCAGTGGGAATGCGGTTTTCTGCCTTTTTTCCGTCTTTCTTTACAGTTATATTGTTATCAAACTTAACCGTAACCTCTTTATCCAAAGGCAGCTCGCCGCTGCTTTCCTTTGAGCCTTTGATTATTCCCTCAAACTCTTTTTTGCCCCACTCTGTAATCTCTACATAATAATAGGTCATCATACTGCCGGGACCTCTGAGAGGCTCTGATGATTTAACCGCTTTTATAGACAACGCGTTTATAACTTTATCTGCCTTACTATTCAAAAAGCTGTTTCTCGATTTATTAAAAACCACATACAGCTTACTGCCCACCGAAAAATCCTCTTGAGTAGGCCGGCGATGCTCATAATAAAGCTCGCCTGACTCCTGACCTGAGCTTAAACCAACATATATATTTTTGTCAAACTTCACCTTAACCCTTGTTCCGTTAGAAAAGTCATCGTTCTGACCCTCAAGAACCATTGCATAGAAATAGGTTCTTTTCCACTCTGTTATCTCAAGATACACTGCATTATTAAACGGGGTCATTGACCCTGCGGCATAAGAAAAGCCTCCTAACCAATCGCCTGAACCATATTTATATTCTTCTGCAAGTGTAGCGTTTATGTCACTACCGCGTAAAGGTAATTCACAATGACCAACACTGCCTATAACAGCCGTTAACGCTATGCAAAGGCAGGCAGCAACAGATAAGACTTTTATCCAGATGCTTTTGTAGTTTCTCTTTTTATCTCTTAAAGCCTGAGTTTCTTCAATTATATCGTCGTCAAGAAAGCTTAATGCATCGCTTAAACGTTCTGCTTTCATATATCGTACCCCTCCTTTAAAAGATAATCCTTAAGCTCGAGCCTTACACGGTAAAGGGTGGTTTTAACTTTACTCTCGCTCATTTTGGTATAACGCGCTACATCCTTAACAGAATCACAAAAGTAGTACCTGCCTACAAAAAGTGTGCGTCGTTCCTGCGAAAGTGTCCGCAAAAAATTGCTTATAGCCTTGCCTAAGTCCTTGTTTTCTAATTTTTCTTCCAAACTCTCTTTTGATTTCACGCAGTCTTCAAGCTCCGAAAGAGAAAGGGCATATTGTGAAGCCTTGCGTTTTGCAGAATTTTTACGACGGAAAATATCAATAGAAATCCGCCTTGTAAGCTTACCTAAATATGTAGAGAGCACAGCAGGCCTTTGAGGCGGAATAGAATTCCATGCCGCAAGATATGTGTCGTTAACACTTTCTTCCGCATCCGAATTGTCGTTAAGAACGCCAAAGGCTATTTTGTATAGATATCTGCCATACTTCGACTCGGTCTCGTTCAAAGCCTGCTCGTCACGCAAAAAGTAAAGCTCTACTATTTCCTTGTCCTGCATATAACCACCCTCCTTTTTCTTCATATCCTCTACCTTATATCTCGTAAAAACTTTGATTCGGTTTCACATTTTATAAAAATATTATACCACAGTTTTAAAAAAACTAAAGCAAAAGCGGGCACCACAAGGTGCCCGCTGAATTCTTATTTGTTAAGCTGATAAAGATAATCATTATATGTATAATAATCTTCACTCTGCGGGCAAAAGTCCGCACAGCAATCGGTGTAGTTTCGGGAGCGTTTCTCTGTTTCTCTTTCCTTTTCTTCCGAAAACAAATCGCACATATCGTTTTTGGAGCTAATCTGCAAATCCTTGGTGCAGAAAACCTCACCCTCCTTATTACCATAAGGACACATATTACCAAAGCGGCAAGTTAGACAACACTTTAAAGTAACATCGTCCGGTAGCTTCTTTTGCAAATCTGCAATAGCGTCAACCCATAAACAGTCCTTACCGCGACCCCATATTTCCTTTCCGTTATATTTAACACCCGCAGTTACAACCGGGGCTTTCTCAAGCTTACCCTGATAATAGACATCTTCATCGTGACGAATAATATGTAAATCGGTGTTTATATCGCCGTCGGGTGTAGCAACTGTAATCTTATACTTGTACTGCTTGTGCAACTCATACCATGCTTTTTTCAGATATTCGTCCCACTCAACAATTATTGTGTCACAATTAAAGAATGCAGTAAAATACGGGTCTTCTCCAAAACCGTCAACATAATACAATCCATCTTCGTAAATTCCGAAATCATACACAGTAATACCGTGATTAAGCTCCTGTAAAAATGTTTCTTCGGCTTCTTTACTTTCAAGAACAACAGGTTCCTCTGCAGGCTTCCACGCGCCGCTTTCATCTTGCTCGTATTTCACACTCCCCTTGAAAGAAACCATGCGAAGACCTTTAAATGTAATTTTCGCCTCTTTAATTTGTGTATCCTCATTAAAGGGATTTTGCTCGGCTGATTTATGAATATTAAGAAAGCTTGCCGACACTACCAAGTCGTTGTTTTCAACACCGATATACTTAAAGTAAGCATCGTGAAACTCAAAATCATCCGTTTTATTTACGGAAATATAATTCATAATACCAACCTCCTGTCAAAACCATTCTAACACGCTCGACTCTCCAATGCAATACACAATTTTTGCGTATTTTTTTAAATATCTTACACAAGTTTTGCTTGTTTTCCTTGCGTATTTACAGCTTAATTTCCTTCGGAAAAGCTTCTTTTCTCATAATCCCCCACATTTTGTCTATGTAAGAGAGGGTATAATAATTTTCATAGTAATGATAGTAAAAAGCACCCTTAAGGGTCATTTCATACGTATCGTTTGCCTCGGTAACAAAGCCGAGGATTTTTGCTAATTTAAGCTCTTTGCCATACATTTTTCGTAAAGGAACACCGAAGAAAGCCTCAAAATCCTTTTTGCTTACTCTTGTGCTGTAGGCTGTCCAGACCAGATAATAAATCATCCTCTGTCTTAAGGTAAATCTTATGGTCAGCGAGGTTGGCAGTTTTCCGTGTTCAATTCTTTTGCAGTACTCATCAACAGAAAATGTGTTGATTTTAAATTGCTCTTTCATCAAGGTTGTGGCAGAGCAACCAAAGCCTAAAAAGTTATCTCTTGTCATAGAGGAATATCGGGCGGTATTAACGCTGGAAAATGTCCAGATAGAGTCCCTTGTATAGCCTTTAGAAAGGCAATAGTTTGTGATTTCGTCAAGGAGCATTCTCTTTTCCTTTTTAGGCATAGCTTTTACGTTGCTTTTGGTGAAAGTGAAATCTATAAAAGGATAAATGGCGATGTGGTTTGCTCCAATTCTAAAGGCTGTATCTATGTCCTCTTTCAAATCCTCAAAAGACTGATTAGGCAAAGCAAAGATAAAATCCATAGAAACCGTCTCGAAATCAATCTCATCAAGTGCTTTTTTAAGAGCAAAAGCATCAACGGTTTTTCTTCCTAAAACACTCTGGAATTTCTCTTGAAAAGACTGAATACCAATGCTTATTTTCGTTACTCCGGCGGTTTTTAAAGCAAGCAAAGTAGCGTGCTCAACGTTGTCGGGATGAAGCTCTACGCCAATACCCTCAGTAATAACAAAGTACTTTTCAAGTGTCTCTATAATTTCTTTAATCCTGTTTTTGGCAAGAGCAGGCGTACCCCCGCCAAAATAAAGACTGGTAACGGTTTTCTTTTCTTTATACTGACTGCCCACCATATTAATTTCAGCAATCAGGGCATCAACATATTCGTCGCACAAATCCTTTGAATAAACAGTTTTGCAGTAGGGGCAGAAGTTGCAAATACTTTTGCAAAAAGGAATATGCACATAAAGCCCTAAGTTTTCGCATTGCGAATAAGGAAGCGTGCTGTCGTATTCGTTTGTAAATGTAAAAGGCTTTAAAGAACGCGTCAGCCACGCCCTTGTTAGATTGGTAATAAGACTCATAATTTCAACTAAATATACTTTAAATACGTTCTGAGCATTTCAAAAATAATCTTAATATTTCCTCTGAAAATCAAGGTGTATTCTGCCACAAAAAAGTAACCGCATTGCTCACACAAACCTTGCTCCTCAACACACCTTCCGCAGGTGGAAATTTTGCCGTTTTCTATAACCACACATTGGTAGCAGGGCGTGGGAAAAGTGTTATTTATAAGATGCTTAAAGGCACTTTTCAGATTAAAAACAGGTGCACCCTCTTTTATCATTTCATCAATAACATCACAGCAAGCCGCCTTTTCCTCTTTTGCAAGAGCTAATTCTCGGGTATCAGGGTAAGGTGTGTGAAAATTAAAGGATACTGCCCTGATATTTTTAGTATCACGAGCCGTTCGGCACACGTGTGCAACGGTGTCCTTATTGATTTTATTTATTGCCATATAAAGGCATATATTGTCAGAGGTGGCGTTACGTATATTTTCCATAATAACGTCATAGGTGTTGCCGCGGATTATATTATGACGCTCTTTGTCACCATCAAGACTAAGTAAAATCAGGTCTGCCTCGGGTAAATCAATAGGAAACGTACCATTGGTAACGGTGTTTACAATTAAAAAGCCCATTTCCTTTGCCTCAATGACCAAATCCCTGAGATTCACTGAACCATCACGCCACATAAAGGTTTCGCCGCCGCAAAAGAAAAGAATGCGTACACCCATATCGTAAAGAATCTGCATCTCTTCTTTTATCTGTGAATAAGGATGAATAACTGCGGTAATATTATTTACCGAGCAGTGCTTGCATTTAAGGTTACATTTATCGGTTAAGATAACAGTGCCCAGTATCGGCTTCTTTTGTCTGAATAAAACCGTCTTTACCCCAAAGCCTGCAAAATATAAAAACGTCGATAATCGCATACCCTCACCTACCTTATTTTTAATTGTATTATAGCATAGCACTTTTGCTTTCTCAATAATATTGTCGAAAGAGCACGAAGGGTTTTTCTATAAAATTGCCGCTTTGCTATTGACAAACAGATTTAGGTGTGTTAAAATAACTTACGTTCCTTAAGAGAACGCACAATTTATATATCGCGGAGTAGAGCAGCCTGGTTAGCTCGTCGGGCTCATAACCCGGAGGTCGTTGGTTCAAATCCTTCCTCCGCAACCAAATCAGATACCGCTGTTGATACAATCGTGTCAATAGCGGTTTCGTCGTTTTATCGTTAAATTTTAGCAAAAACCCAAGTAAATAAGCAGAGAATAAAAAACAAGCGTTGCAGTTTGAAGGAGTGAATTGAC
>JAFUPE010000012.1 GCA_017481395.1 Ruminococcus sp.
AATCTGCACCCATTTGTTGTAACGCTCCAAAACCTCTCTGGAGTATTTGGTGCTGTATGTACCTGCATCCCACAGCCTTTTTGCTCCGGTATCACCGCAGTTATAAGCCATAAGTGCAAGCCCATAATCGCCGTAGCGGTTAATGGCTTTGGAAAGAATAAGCACGCCCGCCTCAATGTTTCCCTCGTAGGTCAGCGGATCAATGCCTCTCTCTTGGAGCCATTCAAAATTGATGCTGTTAATTTGCATAAGCCCATAATCATTGGTGCTGCTTACAGCATCGGGATCAAAGCGTGTTTCCTGGTCAGCCAAAGCAAGTGCCAGGGCGTAGGGCACACCGTACTCCTCACATTTTTCCTGCATAATCTTTTGCAGCTCCAGGCTTAAAGCGTTGCCCTCACTTACAATAAGGTTGCAGGTGGTAATGCTCGGCGTGTCTGCCACAAGCTCAAAGCGGGGTGTTTCTGCTTTGGGAGTGATCTGTGGGGTTGCTTTGGCTTGCTCGGTAAGCTGTGCCGGTATCGGCTCCACAGCGTGGGCCGTTCCCAGATGCCAACCGAAAAGCACGCCGAGCCCAAAGATCAAAAGCACTATACCAATAACGGTAAGTATTGCAATGCGTTGCTCACGCTGCTTTTTACGCTTACGAGCGTAATACTCTTGGGCGGTCATTTGCCTCCCTCCTTTTCTGCCACTCCTCAAAGCGGCGTTTGTTTGCCGGATCCTCATACCAAGCCTTTATGCGGTCTGTAAAACGGGCAAATAAGATCTTGGCCTCAATGCCGGCAGGTTTTTGGGTTGTACTTGGTACGGGTATCATACGGGCGTGGCCTCCTTATTCGTCTGCAATGGTTTGGTTAGATTTTTCAAAGGCCTCAAGGTCCTCTGCTTTTACTTTGTAGGTCCTGCCGATTTTTACAGCCGGGAGCTTTTTCTCACGGATCCACGCCCAAACTGTACTAATCTTTACCCCGTAGCGGTCTGCGACCTGCTCGCAGCTATAAAACATTTCCAAACAAAATACCTCCTTTCACTTGACTTTGGTTTAGTTTAGTGGTATAATGTTTAGTGCCAACAAAAACGATATACCACCAAACCGCTGCCGAAAAAACAACCATCAGCAGGGGCTCCTTTGTTGCACCCTTTTGTTTGGTTGAGTTAAGTATAGCATAGTTTGGTTTGGTTGTCAAGCGTTTTTGCAAAAAAAGTTTGGAAAAGTTTAGTTTTTATTTTTGGAGGGCGTTATGACTACCTATGAAAAGATCAAAGAGCTATGTGAAAATGCGGGGTTTTCCATATCCTCTATAAGCAAAAAGATCCCCGGCTTATCTATCAATAAGGCATCCATTACCGGGTGGAAAAACGGATCTAAACCCCGCCCGGATAAGATCAAGGCAATTGCTGATTATTTCGGCGTTACAGTTGAATACCTCACCAATGATGAGGAGGTAAGCGTACAAACCGTGCAGGATAACCACGGCATCATTGGGCATACGCACGCACCTGTTACCATAATCAACGGATCCGAGAAAAAGCTCACCGAGCAGGAGCTTGCCCTGCTTGAGATTTTCAGCAAGTTGGATGTGGTAAAGCAGGCACAGCTGCTTGCCTATGCTGCCGATCTTGCAAAATAAAAAAAAGCCCCGGCAGAGCCGAGGCAGGAGGTGTATATATGTTTGGTAAACGCAAAAAGCCGGAGGTTGTTGTAATGCCCGCACCCACAAGCACGCTGTTGGCATCCCTTGTGTCGAGGTCAGCAAAAGAAACAGCAACCAACGATTTTGAAAAACAGTTTTTTATAGCGTTGGAGGAAAGCCTGCACCTGGAGGGGCTTTCAGTTGATTATTTTACCGCAGAGCGTATAGGTAGCGGTAGCATACGCCTTAATTGCCCAGCGGGCATAATTGGTACCGTGCACCTGCGTAAGCGGTTTGGTAGCATACAGTATTTTATATCACCCCTTGATGTTCACGATATGAAAGATGCACCACTTGAGGCAATTATTGCCGTTATACCCTATTGGGTAGAATACGCAAAGGGCTGCCTCCGTCTGCGGAAAGCAGCAACAACAGTATGAGCAAAAAGCGTATAGCGGTGGTTTATGCCCGGTACTCCAGCCACAGGCAGGGTGAGCAAAGTATTGAGGGGCAGCTTGCCGAGGCCTACAAGTATGCGGCAGCACACGGGCTTACCATCGTAAAAGAATACTGCGACAGAGCAATGACGGGCCGCAATGATAACCGTGAGCAATTCCAGGAAATGCTCAAAGATACGGCCAAAAAGCAGTTTGATACAATAATATTGTGGAAAATAGATCGCTTTGGGCGTAACCGTGAGGAGATCGCTTTCAATAAATACCGCTGTAAAAAGAACGGTGTAAAAGTGGTATATGTTGCTGAAAGCATCCCGGACAGCCCGGAGGGCGTTATTTTGGAAAGCGTGCTTGAGGGTATGGCTGAATATTACAGCCTCCAGCTTTCCCAAAACATCCTGCGTGGCCAACGGGCAAGTGCAGAGAAATGCCAAAGCACCGGGGGCAATAGGCCTCTGGGGTACAAAACGGATCCCGCCACTAAAAAATTTGTGATAGATCCGGAAACGGCGCCAACGGTCCGCTTGGTGTTTGATATGTACGCCAAGGGCAGCACCGTTACGGAAATTGTTACCGAGCTCAACAACCGGGGGCTCCGTACCCTCCGGGGCGGTAAGTTCACCAAAAACAGCCTGCACTCAATGCTTAAAAATGAAAAGTATATCGGTGTATATACTTATAAGGATGATGTAAGGATCGAGGGCGGCGTGCCGGCCATAATTGATGTGGAAACATTTGCAAAGGTGCAGGAAATGCTAAAAGTAAACAAAAGGGCACCGGCGCACACCTGGAGCCGTGCTGATTATATTCTAACTGATAAACTTTTCTGTGGGCATTGTGGCTCCAATATGGTGGGTGAAAGTGGTACCAGCAAAACCGGTGCCAAGCATAATTATTATATCTGCACCAAGCGTAAGCGGGAGCGTACCTGCCACAAAAAAGCCGTGCGGCAGGAGTGGATCGAGGGCATTGTGCTTAACGCTGTTGTGGATCTGCTCAATGATGAGGAGCTGCTGGAGTTTATTGCCGATGGTGTTTTTGCGTACTACCAGGAGCAAAATGCGGATAATGATCTTGCCGATGCCTTAAAGCGGAAAATGGCCGAGGTGGATAAGGCCACCGCCAATATTATAAAAGCCATTGAGGCTGGCATATTCAACGATGCCACCAAAAAGCGTATGGATGAGTTGGATGCACAGCGTGCGGAAATCGAGGCCGAGCTTTCGCACCTTGAGCTTGTACGGTCCTGGCAGCTCACCCGTGATCACATTTTATTTTTCTTATATGAAATGCGGGATAAAAACATAAAGGATCCGGAGTGCCAAAAGCAGCTGGTGCAAACCTTTGTAAATGCCGTGTTTGTGTATGATGATAAAGTAACCATAACCTTTAACTATTCCGGTGATAAGCGTACCATTACCCTGGCCGAGGTTGACAGCCTCGGCACCGAGGGTGCAGAGTTCGTATGCCGTGCGTTATGTTCCACCAAAAACGGTAAGTGATGACTTGCCGTTTTTTTGTGCATTCTTGCAATTTGTATTATTAGTGGTATAATAATCATATTCTTAGAGGTTCGAGGAAATATTATGAGTGCTAAGTTTAAAAATTATATCAACTATTTTATTAATTTGGTATGCCCTGCCTTTGTGTTTGGTTCTATAACAGGTGTACTTACAGCTCTTGTTATAACCAGTTACAAAGTGTGTGCCGGTATAGTAATCGGTGTGTCTGAATCTGGCTATAGTTTTTTGAGAACTAATCCTTATTGGATTGCATTGGTGATTGTCGGCTTTATTGGTTTATCCATATTACTGTCGTTTCTTTATAAAAAGGTACCTAATCTTAAGGGCGGCGGCATCCCAACTTCTATTGGTATATTAAGAGGAGTACTTCCTTTTAAGTGGTTTACACATACAGTTGGTGTTTTTTTTCTATCGCTTTTGTCCTTTTTAATCGGTGTTCCTTTGGGTAACGAAGGTCCTTCGGTTCAGATGGGTACACTTTTGGGCGGTGCAAGTGTTTCGCCGCTTTTAAAGAAGCACAGAGTCTGGAGCCGTTATTCCATGACAGGCGGTTCCTGTGCAGGTTTCTCTGTTGCTACAGGAGCTCCTGTTTCGGGTATTGTTTTTGCTCTTGAGGAAGCTCACCAAAGCTTCTCTCCTATGATAATGATTGTTGCATCAACCTCTGTAATGTTTGCCCATATTACTACTGAAATTCTTTCGTTGTTCTTTAATATTAATACTCGTCTATTTCATGAGATTGCTTTACCCGAGGTTAAAATCAGTCATATATGGATTCCCGTTATTGTCGGTATTGTGGTTGGTGTTCTTGCCGTTATTATTCTTAAGTACTATAAGTTTATAAGCTTTGTAGTTAACAAAAAGCTGTCTTCTGTACCTCATAAGTATAAGATATTTGCTGTATATGTATTAACCTTGATTGCGGGTCTATGCTCTTTTTCTTTTGTATCAACAGGCCATCATCTTATTGATGAGCTAATGGTTTCTTCACCTGCTTTTGTAATGCTTGTTGCCATACTGTTAATCAGGACAACCCTTACCTTTTCAGCCAATTCTTGCGGAATTACAGGAGGATTATTTCTTCCTATAATGGCAATTGGTGCTACAGTTGCGGCACTGACCGGTAAAGGTCTTGTTACCCTTGGAGTAAGCGAGGAGTTTTATACCTTTATTGTTGTGCTTGGAATTTCTGCATGCATTTCGGGAATGATGAAAACGCCTTTTACTGCCATGGTTTTTGCTATAGAGGCACTTTCATGCAGCGGTTACATTCTACCGGTGATTGTAGCTACTTGTATTTCTTACGTTATTACTGAAATGTTTGGTGTTCAGTCTATAACAGATATTGCTCTTGATAATACCGTGGAAAATTATTACCACGGTAAAGAGTGCAAGGTTTATGATACCTTTGTAGAAGTTGAGTTGAATTCCTTTGCAGTAGGCAAGCAAATTCGCGACATTTTATGGCCAAGCAATCTTTTTGTTTTGTCTGTTAAAAGGGAAGACTCAGATGCTGAGGTTGATGTGCACGGCGGTAAACAGCTTAAGTCCGGTGATATACTCCACATCAGATATTCCACTTATGATGAACCTGCCACTAAGGAAGAACTACTTTCAATTGTAGGATCTCAAGATTTTGACGAGCACATCGATAATGTTATTTAAAGAAAAACACCTGAGTACTTTATCTAACTCAGGTGTTTACTTATTTTGTTAAAATCATTTCAGCACATTTAATTCCGTCAACTGCCGCAGATACTATACCTCCGGCATAGCCTGCACCTTCACCGCAAGGGTAAAGACCTTTGATGTTAAGTGCCTGCAAACTTTCGTCTCTTACAATTCTTACAGGTGAAGAGCTTCTTGTTTCAGCCGCCGTGAGCACAGCTTCTTCAGCTGAAAAAGCCTTTAGTTTCCTTGCAAAACCTGAAAGTCCATCTTTAAGTCCCTTATTTATATATTCGGGAAAAATACTTTCAATTTTTGCTAAGGTGTATCCGGGGTTGATGGTAGGTTTTACACTTGTGATTTTGTTGTTGCTTTCGTTTAAAAAACTGCCTACGGTTTCTACAGGAGCACAATAATCTTTGCCGCCAAGTTCAAAAGCTTTACGCTCAATTTCTCTTTGCAGTTCAACTCCTGCAAGGGGAGAGATTGAATCGAAATCTTGGGGATATATACTTACCAATATAGCTGAATTGGAGTTATCGCCGTCTCTTTTGCTGTAACTCATACCGTTAGTGCAAAGCATGCCTTCTTCGCTGGAGGCGTTTACAACATAACCTCCCGGACACATGCAGAAGGTGTATACTCCTCTGCCTGTAGAATCTTTTATATTAAGCTTATAGTCAGCAGTAGGAAGCTTAGGGGCGAAGCTTCCATACTGGGATTTGTTGATTTCACTTGCCTTGTGTTCAATTCTTACGCCCATTGAAAAAGGTTTTTGTTGAAGGATGATTCCTTTATTCAGAAGCATTTCAAAGGTATCCCTTGCACTGTGACCGATTGCCAGTACAGCGCAGTTTGTGTCTATTACTTCTTTATTGTTGCCTTTTAATACCGTAATACTTTTAAGCTCGTGGTTCTTAACCTCAAGGTCGGTAACAGTAGCCTCAAACCAAAACTCACCGCCTAAAGATATTATCTCTTTGCGGATGTTTTTGATAACGTTCTTAAGCACGTCGGTTCCGATATGAGGCTTGGCGTTTATAAGTATTTCTTCCTGAGCACCAAACTCTACGAAAGTTCTCAGCACCTGGATGGCTCGGCTGTCGTTGGTTCCTGTGTTAAGCTTACCGTCAGAAAAAGTGCCCGCTCCGCCTTCGCCAAATTGGATGTTTGAGTTTGTGCTCAGCATTGCATATTTAAAGAAAAGCTCTACATCCTCTGTTCTTTTGTCAACATCCTTACCGCGTTCGATAACAATAGGTTTTTCACCGAATCTTGCCAAAGAAAGTGCCGCAAAAAGGCCTGCAGGTCCGCTACCGATTACCACGGGTCTTTCTTTAAGTGATTTTGTAGGTGTAAAACTGTATCTGTATGGGGTGTACTTTTCTGTGTTTTGGAACTTGCTAAGGATTCTATCTTCGTTTACTCTAAGCTTAGCCGTAATCGTTGCATTATAAAAAACGTTATCTTTTTTTCTTGCATCTATGCTTAATCTGCTAAGTCTGAAGCTTTCAATGCTTTCTTCTTTAAGCTTAAGACTTTTTGTTAATGCAAGCTTAATGTCATTTGCTGTGTAGTTTACAGGTAATTTAAGATTTTTTACTTTAATCATAATCCTATCGCCGCTATATATCCTGTTGCAAAGGCAAAGTGTAGGTTGTATCCTCCGCAATCGCCGTTGCAGTCTATGGCTTCTCCAATAATATAAAGCCCTTTTATCTTCTTGCTTTCCATGGTATCAGGGTTGATTTCGTCCCCTTTAACTCCGCCTTTTGTTAACTGTGCATTGTTAAAGTCAGCAAGCCCTGATATATTAAAATCAAAGTTGTTGATAAGCTTTGCCAGGGTTTTAATTTCACGCTCGGTTAAATCTTTAACTTTTTTGTCAAAGCTGATTCTTGCTGATTTTATAAGTGCCTGAGCTATCCTTTTATGAAAAATACCGGTCATTATATTTTCGGCATCAAGTTTGCCAAATACCCTCTGATTGTTGCTGAGTATATCTATAATTTCGCTAAACTCTGTTTCAGGCATCAGCTTTATTCTTAATGTGTAGTCTTTGTCTTTTTCGACGTACTGAGATAAATTAAAAACACAAATACCGGAAAGAGCATTTTCGGTAAATTGGATTTCTCCTGTTTCAGTGCTGATTGTTTTGTTGCCCGAGATGAGACTGATTTCACCTTGTACACGTATACCTTTAAGAGACTTAATATACTCTGACTTAACGTTAATCGGACATAAAGCAGGGGAGGGGGTAATTATAGTATGACCAAGTGATTTTAACAGTTCATATCCGTACTTATCTCCGCCTGCTTTCGGTGCCGCTGCACCGCCGGATGAAAAAATAACTTTGTCAGCAGTAATACTTTCTTTATCGGTTGTGATTTTGAAAAAATTGTTTTCTTTAACAACCTTATAAGCCTTATTTTCACATAAGAAGTGAACGTTATCTTTATCGCAGTTAAAGCGTAAAACGTCCAGAACAGAGCTTGCTTGGTTTGATTTCGGATACACTCTGCCAAAGTCGTCTGCTCTTGTTATAAGTCCCATGTCGGCGAAAAGTTCAAGAAGCCTTTGAGTAGAGCATGAAGCTAATACATTCTTTATAAAAGGTGCGAAGCTTCCGTGATAATCCGACTCGTTTGCGTATAAGTTTGTCAGGTTGCATCTGCCGTTACCTGTGACCAAAAGCTTTTTACCTACTCTTTGATTTTTTTCGATAACAGCAATTTTTAGATTTTTGTGCTTGTTTGCTGCTTGTGATGTAAAGAATAGTCCGCCTGCACCGCCGCCGATAACAGCAACATCAAAATGTTTATTCATAATAACACCTAAAAAATATGGGCAATTATAAAAATTGCCCTAAATAATCAGAATAATGTAACAATCCACGGAATTCCGTAGGTGATGAAGGACATAATGCCCATAGCCATAATAACGCCTAAAAGTATACTGATAACAGAATCTTTAAGATTAAGCTTTAAAAGCACGGCTATAAGTGCACCTGTCCACGCACCTGTACCGGGAAGGGGAATACCAACGAAAAGAAGAAGCCCGAATCTCTTATATTTTGTGATTTTTTCAGACTTACTCATGGCTTTTGCTTCAATCTTATTAACAAGCTTGCCAAGATGCTTTGTTTTCTTCATAAGATTAAATATCTTTTCAATAAATAAAAAGATAAAAGGAATAGGAAGAAGATTTCCAATAGCACTTATAATAGCGGCAACCCAGTAGTCAACACCCAGAAGGCTTGCGGCAATCATACCGCCGCGGCACTCCAGAATAGGGAACAGAGAAATAATGAAAACAACCAGCTCAGCAGGAAAACCGCCAAGCAAGCCTACCATTGTATTTACTATTCTTTCGGTCAAGCCAAGCTTTTCTTCATCAATTGTTGCAGCAGCCGAAAGAGCTATAGTTCTGATTTTACTAAGCATAATCCACCTCGGTGAAGTTTTCTGTAACGCCTTAGGCATATTACTTAATATTATATAATATTCTTTCAGATTTTACAACAATAAAATTGACATATCATCCTAAATTAGATAAAATATACTTAAAATGGGTGATTATATGAAATTTAAATTTAGCTACCTTATAGTGGTGAGGATTCTGCTGGTTTTGCTTACACTTTCTCTTGTGGTGTTTATATTCTCAAATTCAGCACAAACGGCACAGGTTTCAAGTGCTTATTCTGGCAGAGTAATGGCTTTTCTTAATAGTATATGTGCTGCTCTTAAGCTTAATTTTACATTTAATCAGAGCATTGTTCGTACTCTTGCACATTTTGGTGAGTTTGGGCTTTTAGGCGTTCTTTCGGTGTCTACCTTTTTAAGTTTTTTCGGTATAAAAGCCAAAACGCTGATATTTTCAGTTTTACTGCCTGTATCAACAGCTGTTATTGACGAGTGCATACAATTATTCTCCGATGGCAGAGCCTTTCAGTTCTCAGATTTGGTAATAGATTTTACAGGTTCATTATTGGGTGTGGTAGGAGTTTTTTTTATAGCTCTTTTAATTCATAATCATAAAACTAAGAATTCAGAGAAGGAAAAGTAATGGAAAAATCAATGAAAAATAAAAACACAGAGCGAATGGGCACAGCGCCGGTATTAGGTCTTATTTTAAAAATGAGCATTCCTGCCATGTTTTCGATGCTTATTCAGGCACTTTATAATGTGGTTGACAGTATGTTTCTTGGTGCTTATGGCGGTAACTCGGATGCACTTACCGCGGTATCGCTGGCGTACCCTATGCAGCTTTTAATGGTTGCGTTTGCGGTTGGTACTGCCGTTGGTGTTAACTCACTTATTGCAAGACGCTTAGGCGAAGGCAGGCGTAAAGAGGCAGAATATGCCGCCACACACGGCGTGTTGCTTGCTGTTGCCACTTGGGTTGTTTTTGCGATTATAGGTATATTTTTATCAAAGCCGTTTATGATTTTTCTTAATAGCGGAAGCGAGCAGATTGTTACATATGGCACAGAATACCTTACCATAGCTCTGGTGTTTTCTCTGGGCTCATTCGTACAGGTTATGTTGGAAAAATGTATTCAGGCTACCGGTAATATGCTTCTGCCTATGAGTTCTCACATAATCGGAGCTGTTACTAATATTATTCTTGACTGGCTTTTAGTATTCGGTGTTGGATTTTTTCCTGAAATGGGCGTACGAGGTGCTGCCATTGCGACTGTTGCGGGTCAGTTTATTGCTATGTTTTATCTGATAATTATTCTGTTTAAGAAAAATACAGGAATCAGAATTTCGTTCAAGGGTTTTAAATTTGAGTTTGGAGTTATTAAGGATATCTATAAAGTAGGTCTGTCGGGTATTGTTATGCAAGCTGTAGGCTCGCTCACGGTTGCCCTCATTAACTTTATTATTAAAACATCAGGTGCTTATGGTGCTGACGTTTCTACTGCCGCACAAACAGTTTACGGTGTTTATTATAAAATGCAGAGCTTTGTATTTATGCCTGTATTTGGTCTTAATCAGGGTATTTCTCCTATAATCGGCTACAATTATGGAGCAAAAATTAAAGAACGTATGATGAAAACCCTTCGATATGCAGTTGCAATAGCCGCTGTTATTATGCTTTTGGGAACAATGGCGTTTCACGCTTTTCCTGAGGAGCTTCTTAATTTGTTCGGGCTTGAGCCTGATTATATCGATATCGGTATTGTAGCGTTACGAAGAATCAGTCTTTGTTTTTTACCAGCATCTGTAGGTGTGGTGTTTACTGCACTTTTTCAGTCGGTAGGCAAGGGAGTTCGAAGCCTTCTCATGTCGCTTTTAAGACAGGTTATTCTAATTCTGCCTCTTGCTTTTATTTTCTCTCGTGTAAGTGTAAACTTAATTTGGGCTGCTTTTCCCATTGCTGAGTACGTTGCAATGGTTGTGGCTGTTATTTTCTTTGTTCAGCTTAATAAAAAGGATTTTTCACGCCTCGGTGGTCAAAAATTCTAAATCCCCTGCATATATTTAAGCAGGTGATTTTATGGACAACTTTAATAACAGAAATGTTTATTCTGATGATGATTGGCAAAGTATTTCAACTCCAGTGGTGAAAACTGAGTATACACAGCCCGAGGTTGATACTTTGGAGGAAGTTGCAATTTCAAAATCAAAAAAGCACAGTAAGCATCCTGTGCTTACAATTCAGCTTACCTTAAGTCTTTGCGTTCTTTTGTTTGTATTTATAATTAAATTCTTAAGTACTCCTCTTTATGACAAAGTAATAGCTTGGTATCAGAGTGAGATTTCAAAATCTGTAGTATATAACTTCGATTTAGATAATTTGGATTTCTCTTCTGTATTTTCAACACCTGATGAAGGCTAAGTTTTTTGGCGTAGACGTTTATTTTTCGTTTCCTGCGGTTGCTTTTCTTTCCTTAGCTGTTTTATGCGATAAAAGAGGAACTGTACTAATCTGCTTATTATCTTCATTTCTTCACGAGTTGGGCCACATTGTTGTAATGAAAATTACTGGGGCTAAACTTAAAGCTGTTAATTTTAATTTAGGCGATGTTGCTATTAATGCTGATTTATCTATGCTTTCGTATAAAGCTGAGTTCTTAGTTAACATCGGCGGTGTCGCTGTTAATTTTATGCTTTCAATATTAGCATTTCTTTTACATGCAATGTTTAAAGCGGATTTTTTTAGAGACTTGTTTATTTCAAACGTATTGATAGGTGCTTTTAATTTTTTGCCTGTCAGATATTTAGACGGCGGTCAGATTGTTTTAATACTTTTACAAAAGCGATTTTCAGTAAAATTGTCAGAAACAATTTTAAACGTGCTTACGGTGTGTTTTATGTTACCTGTAG
This sequence comes from Ruminococcus sp., assembly GCA_017481395.1. The sequence continues at coordinate 11,616 of JAFUPE010000012.1, forward strand.
GAATATGCGGATTATTGTTTCTTTTTAATTCGAGTTATAATTATTCGCTGCTTTTTGCAGTGCTTTATTTAATATGTACACTTGTTTCAAAGGAGTTAAAAAATGTATCCTAAGGAAGTCGAAAAAATATTATTAAAGGTTCAGAAGCCCGGTAAATACACAGGCGGCGAGCTTAATGCTGTTATCAAAAATAAGGATGAGGTAGACTTGCGGTTTGCCTTTTGTTTTCCTGATACCTATGAGGTTGGAATGTCTCACTTAGGTATGAAAATCCTTTACAGTCTTTTCAACTCAGTGCCTTACATATGGTGCGAGCGTGTTTTTGCGCCTTGGATCGATATGGAAGAGCAGATGTTAAAGCACAACATCCCTCTCTACGCTTTAGAAAGCGGTGATGCTTTATCAGAGTTTGATTTTATTGGTTTTACACTGCAGTATGAGCTTTCCTACACAAACGTTCTCAATATGCTTAAAATGGGTAATGTACCTGTGCTTTCAAAAGAACGAACTGAGCTTAAAAATATTGTTGTTGCAGGCGGTGCTTGTGCATCTAACCCTGAACCTTTAGCTGATTTTATTGATATTTTCTTTATTGGCGAAGGTGAAGAGGTAGACCTTGAAGTCATGGAGCTTTTCAGAGAATGCCGTAAAAATGGCGAATCAAAGCAGGATTTCTTAATTAAAGCTTCACAGATTGAAGGCGTTTATGTTCCTGCTCTTTATGACGTAGAGTACAACGAAGACGGCACAATCAAAGCCTTTACCCCTAAATTTGGTGCACCCGAAAAGGTTCATAAGCGTATCGTTATGGATATGGATAATGCTTTTTTCCCTGAAAGCTTTGTTGTTCCAAACGTGGAGATAGTTCATGACAGAGCAGTTTCTGAGATTTTCCGCGGTTGTATTCGCGGTTGCCGTTTTTGTCAGGCAGGTTTTATGAACCGTCCTGTCCGCGAAAAATCCATTGATACCATCAGCGAGCAGTGTTATAAGCTTTGCAAAAATACAGGTTATGACGAGGTTTCTCTTACTTCACTTTCTTCCAGCGATTACTCTCAGATTGTACCATTGCTTACAAAACTTAATGAGTGGACAAATGAAGAGAAGATTAGCCTTTCATTACCTTCACTTCGTGTAGACGGTTTTACCGACGATATTATGAGCAAAATCAAAACTGTTCGTAAATCGGGCCTTACTTTTGCTCCTGAGGCAGGTACTCAGCGACTTCGTGATGCTATTAATAAAAATGTACATGAGGATGAGCTTTTAGAAACCTGTGCCACAGCTTTCAACGGCGGTTGGACTAATATCAAGCTTTATTTTATGACAGGCTTGCCTACCGAAACCGATGAGGATTTAGAGGGTATAGCAAACCTTGGACAAGCTGTTGTAAACACATTCTACAGATGTGAAAACAGGGCAAAGGGCAGAGGAGTAAACGTTACCTGCTCAGCTTCTCCTTTTATTCCCAAGCCTTTTACTCCTTTCCAGTGGGAAGCTCAGGATGATATTGATGAAATCAAGCGTAAGCAGATGGTAGTTAAAAATGCTATCAAAACCAAGAAAATTACTTTCAATTATCACGATGCCGCCACCACATTCCTTGAGGGTGTGTTTGCAAGAGGCGATAGAAAGCTTTGTGCTGTTATGCTTAAAGCCTGCGAAAAGGGTTTTCACTTTGACGGTTGGAGCGATTGTTTTTCCATAGATAAATGGTTAGAAATTTTTGATGAGTGTGGTATAGAACCTACATTCTACACGTCCCGTAAGCGTAGCTTTGATGAAATCCTTCCATGGGATTTTATTGATTACGGCGTTAATAAGAGTTTTCTAAAGTCTGAATGCCTGAAGGCATATGAAAGTGCTACGACACCGAATTGCAGAGAGAAATGCTCAGCTTGCGGTGCGGCAAAATATAAGGGAGGTGTCTGCTATGAAAAATGTAAGAATATGGTTTAAAAAGGATAAAGAGTGCAGATTTATCTCTCATCTTGACCTTAACCGCGTTATGCTCAGAACAGTTTTCAGAGCAAAGCTTCCCATCTGGTATACCGAAGGCTTTAATCCCCACCCCTTTATAACTTTTCCTTTGCCTTTGTCTTTAGGAGTCAGAGGCGAGGCCGAATGTATGGATGTTCGTTTTTTAGACGAAGATTTCGACCTTTCAAAGGTTGCCGAGATTATGAATCCTTTTTTGCCTGATGGTATCAGGGTTTATGACGCAACCGAATGCAAGATGAAGCCCGGTGATATTGCTTTTGCCAAATTTACCGCTAAGATTTATTCAGATGCTATGTCAGTCGATGAGCTTAAAACACAGCTTTGTCAACTTATGAAATTGGATGAATATTTGGTTCCAAAGAAGACCAAGTCCGGTATTAAGGACGTGAACATATCGGAGTACCTAAAGCTTATTGAAATTTTACCTGGTTGTGATGCTCTTAATATTTCAGTAACGCTTCCTGCAGGCAGTGCAAATAACGTCAATGTTCAGTTGCTAATTAAAGCTTTAGAAAGCTACGTGGCTTCTGACGTTTACTATGATATAACTCGCTTAGGCGTATTCAACAAAGAAATGAAACCCTTTGAATAAGACTTTACCCGGCTGTTTTAAAGAGGAATTATACGACACGGGTCAATTAATCGCAAGACGAACTAAGAAAATTTTCAAAAAATGTAAAAAAACACTTGATTTTTTTGATTCGTTGCTATATAATAATTGACGTTGTCAAACGCAGAGATGTCCGAGCTGGCCGAAGGAGCACGATTGGAAATCGTGTGTACGGCTAAAACCGTACCAAGGGTTCGAATCCCTTTCTCTGCGCCAGAAAAGCACTTGCTGTAAGCAGGTGCTTTTTTATATATTAGAGGTGGTATTATGAGCGGATACATTATGTGGCTACGTTCATTTGTAGGGCATAAGCCTTTGCTTCAGTGTGGAACAGGTGTAATCGTAGAAAACGAAAAAGGAGAAATTCTTCTGATTAAAAGAACTGATAACGGTTGTTGGGGTTATGCAGGAGGCTCGGTTGAGCTTGGCGAAAAGGTAGAAGACACCGCATGCCGTGAACTTTTAGAGGAAACCGGGCTTATTGCAGAAACTCTTGAGCTTTTCTCGGTATTTTCAGGTGAGGATACTCGCTATACATACCCAAACGGCGATGAGGTTCATAATATCGATATAGTTTATATCTGTCGTAAGTTCAGCGGAACTCCTAATCCCGATAAAATCGAAGCCTCAGATGCTCGGTTTTTTAGTATAGATAATATACCTGATAAAATATCCCCTCCGCTCATAGTTCCTTTAAAGAAATATATTGAAATGCGAAAAAATAACAGCCTGTAGTTTTAAGCTACAGGCTGATTATCATTTGCGTATTGATTTAAAAAACTCAGTCAGTATTTTACTGCACTCATCTTCCATAATACCGCCAAAGCATTGAGGGCGGTGAGTAAAGGGAAGAGAAAAAAGATTTGTAACGCTTGAGCAAGCCCCGTTTTTTAGGTCAAAAGCACCAAAAACAACTTTATCAATTTTAGAGTTAATAATTGCACCTGCACACATAGGGCAGGGTTCTAAGGTTACGTAAAGCTCACAACCTGAAAGATTAGCTGAGCCTAAAATTTTGTTGGCGTTTGTTATAGCCACAATTTCTGCGTGTAAAACGCCTATATTATCACGTTCCTTAAGATTTCTGCCTGTTGCAATAACTTTTCCGTCTTTAACAATTACAGCACCAACAGGCACATCGTTGGTTTCAACGCATTTTTTTGCTTCTTCAAGAGCAAGCCTCATAAAGTCGTATCTGTCCATTATTCAATTACCTGAAGCGTTGATATGCACTCTAATAATGTAATAACAAGGAAGATGATTACTGTAACACTTGTGAAGAATGTTTTAATTCTTTCGCTGAACGTAAGCTCGCCTTCATACTTTTTTAAGCTGCAGAAGTTTTTATCGCTTTTAGAAAACTTATATACTGCTACCAACGCAAGAGCAAACACAGCAGCATAAATACACATATAAACAAAGTCAACGTAAAACGTATCTATACCTGCAAGCTCTAAATTTTCGTAAAAAATATCGGCAATTACTGACATAAAGTTATTCAGTCCATGTATAATCATAGCAGGGAAAATAGAGTTTGTGTAGATTACAGCCCAACCAGCGGCAAGTCCCACCACAAAGGCAAAGGGTGCCTGAGTAAAGTTTCCGTGCATCATACCGAATAGAATAGCAGATGTTAAAAGTGCAAAGCCATCGCCAAATTTTCTCAGTCTGCCCATTATGCATCCTCTGTATACAAACTCTTCGGTAACAGCGGGAACAGCAGATACAGCAACAATGTAAGTTATATGCTCTAAAAGCGAGGTGCTTCCTGTTTGCATATCACTGTACATGGTTTCTAACCCGAAAATGCTTAAATCAACAGAAAATAGCTGTGCAATATAATTAGCGGTAATGCAAACTGTGAAGCCTATTGCAACGACACCCGCAAGCTTTTTAAAAGACATTTTCTCACTTGGCAAAATTTCATTAAGGTCGGTTTTTGTTGCCTTAGCGAATATTACCGCAACTACGCCAAAGCCTATTAATGAAACCAAGGCGTTTAAAAGCATATCGGGGATAAGACTCAGCTTGTCATCAAGGAGCATGGGTGTATTTTCGTATGCTGTCCTCATAACAGAGCTTAAAATAACAGCAAGTATGGAAAAAACCGAAAGGCAGATTATGCTCAGAAGTCCTGTGGAGATACTTCTGCCTCTTAATGCCCTTTTTTCGTTTTGCTTTGCTTGGATTTTCAGGTATTCTTCCTCGTTTACAGGAGGAACATTGTATGCATTGTCAATCATATAATCACTCCAATTCATAATATTATATCACTAAAAATCCAATAATGCAATTTATTTGGAAAAATTAAAAAAATCCTTGACAAATATGCATTTTAGGTGTATTATCTTGAAGTAATAATAAAGCAAAGCGAATAGCTTTCACCTGTGGGGTGCTGTCTGCACGGGTCAATATTGCAGGATTTTTATTTATATTATCCTTGTATTATTGTGCGGGCAGATTTTTCTGTCCGCTTTGTTTTTATCAAAACTGGAGGTGCTTTAACATTAGCAAACAGGAAGTTCTCATTAACGAGAAAATTCGTTGCGACGAGCTCAGAGTAATCGGCACAGACGGTGCACAGCTTGGCATTATGTCATCTGACGCTGCTCTCAAGCTCGCATTTGACCAAAATCTTGACTTGGTGCTTATCGCTGCCCAGGCAAAGCCACCCGTTGGCAAAATTATGGACTACGGCAAGTACCGCTTCGAGCAGGCAAAGAAAGAAAAAGAAGCCAAGAAAAACCAGAAGGTTATCAACATCAAGGAAGTTCATCTTTCGCTTAAGATTGACACTCACGACTTTGATACCAAGAAAAACGCCGCCATCAAGTTCTTATCTAAAGGCGACAAGGTAAAGGTTTCTATCCGTTTCAGAGGCAGAGAAATGGGTCATTCCCAGTTCGGTTACGACCTTATGGAGCGTTTTGCCAATGACTGTGCTGAGGTTTCCAACGTGGAAAAACCTGCAAAGCTTGAAGGTCGCAATATGCTGATGTTCCTTGCTCCCAAACCAGTAAAATAAGTATTAACAGGAGGATTTAATCATGCCCAAAATCAAAACACACAGCGGTGCTAAAAAACGCTTTAAGGTTTCTAAGAACGGTAAAGTAATCCGTGCTCACGCTAACAAGAGACACATTCTCAACAAGAAGACAACAAAGCGTATGAGAGTTCTTCGTCAGACAGCTGTTGCAGATGCAACAAATGTAAAGCAGATGAAGCGTCTGATTCCTTACAAATAATCTAAAAGAAACCTGGAGGTAAAATACAATGGCAAGAGTTAAAGGTGCGATGGCTACTCGCAAAAGAAGAAATAAAGTATTAAAGCTCGCTAAGGGCTACTATGGTGCTAAGTCCAGACACTTCAAAATGGCTAAACAGGCTGTTATGAAGTCCGGCAACTATGCTTACATCGGCAGAAAGCAGAGAAAGAGAGACTTCCGTCGTCTTTGGATTACTCGTATCAGCGCTGCTTGCAGAGCTAACGGCACAAACTATTCTACATTTATGAACGGCCTTAAGAAGGCTAACATCACACTCAACAGAAAGATGCTCTCTGAGATTGCTATCGCAGATCCTGCAGCTTTCACACAGTTAGTTGAGAAGGTTACTAAATAAAAAAGCTAAAGGTGCGCCCGATTTTATGTCGGGCGCATATTTCGTATAGGTGAATTATGTTAGAAATAACAGCTAAGGATAATAAAACTGTTAAAAATATTATTAAGCTACTTACTAAATCTAAGTATAGAAAAGAACAAGGCCTCTTTGTAGTCGAAGGTGTAAGGCTTTGTACTGATGCACTCAGAAGCTCAGCCTCAATCGACACTTTTATCTGTACCGAACAAGCAACCGAAAAATATCCCGACGTTGTTGCTGAGCTTGAAAGAAACTCAGCTCACAGCTTCAGGGTTAGCACTAATATATTTAGTATGCTCAGCGACACAAAAACCCCACAGGGTGTGATTTGTGTTGTAAAAGCACTTGACAATAAGCCTCAATTTGATAAAATAAACAATAAGTATGTACTTTTACAGAATATGCAGGACCCCAGTAACCTTGGCGCCGTCTTAAGGTCAGCCGATGCACTGGGTTTTTCGGGTGTTGTTTTAACTTCTGATTGCTGTGACATTTACAGTCCTAAGGTTTGCCGTGCAAGTATGGGAGCAGTTTTCCGCGTACCTTTTACTATCTGTGAGGACGAATGTGACTTCGTTAACGAATTCAATAAAACAGGTAGATCCTACGCCGCAGTAGTAAGAAACGGCACAAGCATAACAGAGTTTAATTACGAAGGCAGTACGCTTTTATGTATCGGTAATGAAGGTAACGGTCTTACCGACGAATTGGTGCGTGCTTGTACCTATCCCGTTACAATCCCTATGAAAGGCAACGCGGAATCTCTTAACGCCGCCGCTGCCGCAGGAATAATTATGTGGGAAATGATTAGATGAATAAGTCTACTCTTTATTATATATGGCTTACACAGGGTGTAGGCTACTGCAATACTAAGGCTAAATATGTCTACAGCCTTTATCCCGACATCGAAATGCTTTATAAAGGCGGCGAGCAGGAATTAAGGTTCTGTGGGATTTTCACCGAAAAAGAGATTTCAAAGCTTATTAAAACCGACCTTTCATCAGCAGAGGATATACTTAAAAGGTGTAATGAGCTTTCCTATAAAGTATACGATATTTCAATGCATGAGTATCCTCAGTGTTTGCGTGAAATTCCCGATGCCCCCGCCGTTATTTATGTAAGCGGTGAGCTTCCTGATTTTGAAAATAGCGATTCTATATCTATTGTTGGTACAAGGCGTGCAACGGTTTACGGTATACGTACTTCGCTTTCGTTAGGCTCAAATCTTGCAAAAATCGGCTTTATAGTTGTCAGCGGAGGTGCCTTGGGTATTGATTGTGCGGCACATAGGGGAGTTTTGCAGGAAAAAGGCAAGGCGGTGTGCGTGTTAGGATGTGGCATTGATTATGACTATCTCCTCGAAAACAAGGAGCTTCGCAATATGATTTCTGCCACAGGTGCCCTCGTATCTGAATATCCTCCGGGTACAGCGGCTGCCTCGCACAATTTTCCTCAGCGAAATCGTATTATTTCTGCACTTTCAAAAGGTGTTATCGTTGTAGAGGCACCTAAGAAAAGCGGTTCTATGATAACCGTAGATTTTGCTCTGAAGCAGGGCAAGGATGTTTTTGCCGTAATGGGCAACGTAGACTCACCTTATTCTTCAGGGTCTAATCAGCTTATAAAAGATGGTGCTGTTCCGGTAACATCTTGGCAGGATGTAGCAGAGTTTTACCGTGGTTTAATAGAGGACACGTCAACTGCATGCCATATCACAGATAACGCAGTTAATTCAATTCCCTCTAAAAATAAGGATGCAACAGCTTATTCTGAAAATAAGCCTGTGCCCGTGCATAAAGATGTTAAGAATTTAAGTGAAGAAGAGCGTAAGGTCTACTTAAGCCTTACCGACACACCTGTTCATATTGATTTTATAGCGGAAAAAACAGGTATACCGCCTTTTTTGGTAATCAGAGCTGTGTCCTCTTTGGAGCTTAAAGATTTAGTAGTGAATACCGGCGGCAGATTATATGCCATTAAATAATTGGAGGTATACGTAAATATGTCAAATTTAGTAATTGTTGAGTCGCCTGCAAAGGCTAAAACAATTAAAAAATACCTTGGCAAGGACTTCGAAGTTATCGCATCTATGGGTCATGTAAGAGATTTGCCCTCCGCAAGACTCAGCGTTGACGTAAAAAAGGACTTTGCTCCTAAATATGAAATCATCAAAGGCAAAGAAAAGCTTGTTGATGAGCTTAAAAAGCTTGCAGGTAAATCTGATAAAGTATACCTTGCAACTGACCCTGACCGCGAAGGCGAAGCAATTTCATGGCATCTTGCATATATTCTGGGTCTTGATATGAACGAAGCGAACCGCGTTGAGTTCAATGAAATTACAAAATCAGGCGTTGAAAATGGCATGGATAATCCTCGTGCCGTAAATATTGACCTCGTCAACGCCCAGCAGGCAAGACGTATTTTGGACAGACTGGTTGGATACAAATTAAGTCCCTTTGTATCTCAGAAAATCCGACGCGGTCTTTCTGCAGGTCGTGTACAGTCTGTTGCTGTACGCATTATTGTAGACCGAGAAAACGAAATCAGGGCCTTCGTACCCGAGGAATATTGGTCAATCGATGCAAAGCTTATACCTAAGGGTGCCCGAAAGGCTTTTTCAGCGGCATTTTACGGTTCGGCTGACGGTAAAAAAATCGAAATTAAATCTAAAGAGCAGGCTGACGAAATACTTTCAGCCTTAGATGGAGCTGAATATTCAGTAACTAAGGTGAAAAACGGCACACGTAAGAAATCTCCCGTGCCTCCCTTTATTACATCAACATTACAGCAGGAAGCAAGCCGTAAGCTTAGTTTTCAGTCAAGACGTACTATGCGTGTAGCTCAGGAGCTTTACGAAGGTGTCGATATCGACGGAATCGGTGCAACCGGTCTTATTACCTATATGAGAACCGACTCTTTAAGAATTTCTAACGATGCAATGCGTGAGGCGGCAGACTTCATTTCTAATAAATACGGCAAGGATTATCTTCCTTCAAAGCCTCGTTGTTTTAAATCAAGAAACAACGCACAGGACGGTCATGAAGCTATCAGACCAACCTCTGTAAGCCTTACTCCCGACAGAGTAAAGGCAAATCTTACCACTGACCAGTACAAGCTTTACAAGCTTATCTGGGAGCGTTTCTTGGCTTCTCAGATGGCTGACTGCATCCAGAAAACCACACAGGTTGATATACAAGCAAATAATTACCTTTTCAAGGCCTCTGGCTATAGAGTGGATTTTGACGGCTTCACGGTTTTATATGTGGAATCCAAAGACGAAGCCGAAGCAAAGGCAAGCGAGCTTCCGTCACTTGAAAAGGATACGCCTTTAAAGCTCAAAGAAATCACACCTAACCAGCATTTTACTCAGCCTCCTGCACGTTTTACCGAGGCATCTCTCATTAAAGCTCTTGAGGAATACGGTATCGGCAGACCTTCTACCTATGCCGCCACTATTACTACAATTGTGGGCAGAGAGTACGTAAAACGCGAGGGCAAATCTCTTCATCCTACCGAGCTTGGCGAAGCACTTTCAAACCTTATGAAGGAGCGTTTCCCAAAAATTGTTAACGTTAAGTTTACTGCTCAGATGGAGCAGGATTTAGATACCGTTGAAAGCGGAGATGTTGAGTGGGTAGCACTTTTAAATCAGTTTTACGGCGATTTTGAGAAAACATTAAAAAAAGCTAAAGCTGATATGGAAGGCGTAAAAATCCAGCTTAAAGAAGACCAAACCGACATAGTTTGCGATAAATGCGGCAAGCTTATGGTTATTAAGGTGGGCAGATATGGTAAGTTTATTGCCTGCCCCGGTTGGCCCGAGTGTAAGAACATCATTCCTTATACCGAAAAAGTAGGCGTAAGCTGCCCTGATTGTGGTAGCGACGTAATCATTCGCCGCACCAAAAAGGGAAAAATTTTCTATGGTTGTTCTTCATTTCCAAAGTGTAACTTTATGTCGTGGAACGAACCAACAAACGAAAAATGTCCCCAGTGCGGTGGCATACTTTTCAAGAAAAAAGGTAAGAAAGAAACCCTTTACTGTAACAAAGAGGGTTGCGGATATGAGAAAAAGTAATGTATATTAATGTTATCGGAGCAGGACTTGCAGGCTGTGAAGCGGCTTATCAGATTGCCAAACGCGGAATAGACGTCAGACTATATGAAATGAAGCCTGTAAAAAGGTCGCCTGCTCACCATACAGATTTATTTGCAGAGCTTGTTTGCTCTAACTCCTTTAAAGCCGACAGAGTAGCCTCTGCTGCAGGACTTTTAAAGCAAGAAATGCGAGAGCTTGACTCGCTTTTGATGAAATGTGCCGACGAATGTCGTGTGCCAGCAGGCGGTGCTTTGGCTGTTGACAGAACCCTTTTTGCAGAATCTGTAACAAAAGCAATTAGGTCTATGCCAAATATTACCGTCATTTCCGAGGAAATAACAGAAATCCCTACAGATTCCGTTACGGTTATCGCTACAGGCCCCCTTACATCTGATGCATTGTCAAATAGTATTTCAGAGCTTTTAGGCGACCAACTATCCTTTTTTGACGCGGCGGCACCAATTGTCACAAAAGAGAGCATTGACGATAATTGTTCATTTGCTGCTTCCCGTTACGATAAGGGCGGTGACGACGATTATATTAATTGTCCGTTAAATAAGGAAGAGTATGAAGTTTTTTATAATGCCCTTATAAACGCCGAGCGAGCACCCTTGCATGATTTTGACGTTTACAACCCCAAGGTGTACGAGGGTTGTATGCCTATTGAGGTTATGGCTTCTCGTGGTGAAGATACAATCCGCTTCGGTCCTATGAAGCCGGTTGGACTCAAAGACCCAAGAACGGGTCATCGTCCATGGGCGTGTCTTCAGCTTCGTAAAGAAAACGCAGACGGCACAATGTTCAATCTGGTAGGCTTCCAGACTAACCTTAAATTCGGAGAGCAAAAGCGTGTTTTCGGTCTGATTCCTGCACTAAAAAACGCAGATTTTGTCAGATACGGTGTTATGCACCGAAATACGTTTATAGACAGTCCTCGGGTTTTAAACACCGACCTTTCTGCAAAATGCAGAAGCGACCTTTTCTTTGCAGGTCAACTTACAGGTGTTGAGGGGTATATGGAGTCTGCCTCCTCAGGTATAATTGCCGGTATCAATGCCGCAAATAAGCTTTTAGGTAAAGAAAGTGTTGTTTTACCCAAGGTTACCGAAATTGGTGCTTTACTTTCCTATATAACAGATAAAACCGTAGAAAAATTCCAACCCATGGGTGCAAATTTAGGTATACTGCCCGAGCTTTCTGACCGTCCGCGAGATAAAAAGCTCAGAGCAGAAAAGTATGCCGAGCGTGCCCTTGAGGCTTTAAAACAATTTATAACTGAAAGCGACGTGATTTAATGAATATCATAGTTGATGCCTTCGGCGGAGATAACGCTCCCGTTGAAATTATAAAAGGCGCAGAACTTGCCAGAAAAGACCTCGCTATAGACATTACCCTTGTAGGTAAAGAAGACGTGATCAAAAAGGTTTGCAGCGACAATGAAATTAACGTAGATAATTTTACTGTTGTTCATGCTGACGAGGTTATCGAGACCGATGCCGCAGGTACCGACGTAGCACGCTCAGGCAAAAATACATCTATGGCTGTTGGCTTAAAGCTGCTTGCTGACGGTAAAGGTGATGGCTTTCTTTCTGCCGGCAACAGCGGTGCTGTTTGTGCAGGCGGTACACTTATCGTAAAGCGTATCAAGGGTATCAGCCGCCCCGGCTTTTCTCCTGTAATTCCTACCTTAGGCGGTAAGGCGCTTCTTATGGACAGTGGTGCAAATCTTCAGTGCCGACCTGAAATGCTTTGCCAGTTTGGTATAATGGGCTCTATTTATATGAACAAGGTTTTAGGCGTCGAAAATCCCCGAGTAGGTCTTCTCAATGTTGGTACCGAAGAGCACAAGGGCTCGGATTTACAGCATGAAGCCTATGAGCTTTTAAAGAAAGCACCTATCAACTTTATCGGTAATGTTGAAGGCACTTTTATAAACGGAGATGTTTGTGACGTTGTTGTATGCGATGGATTTTCAGGTAACATTCTTCTCAAGACCTATGAAGGCACAGCAATGGCACTTATGAAGAAAATTAAAGGTATATTTACAAAGAACCTTAAAAATAAGCTTGCCGCTGGTTTGGTTATGAGTGACGTTAAGGAGCTTAAAGACTCTATGAATCCCTCCGAGGTTGGCGGTGCACCTGTCCTTGGCTGTGCCAAGCCTGTTTTCAAGGCTCACGGCAACTCTGACGCACGTGCAATTTACAGTGCATTAAAGCTTGTTAAGGACTATGTACAAAATAACGTTGTTGAAGAAATAGCTTCTACTCTTAAGATGATGAAGTGAAGTGAAGAGGTTAGAACTAATGACTGAGCTTGAAAAGATTATCGGTTATGAATTTAAAAATAAAACACTTTTAGTAAATGCACTGACTCATTCCTCTTATGCTAACGAGCAAGGCAAGTCCATAGTCTGTAACGAAAGACTTGAGTTTTTAGGCGATTCGGTGCTGTCTTTAGTTGTTTCTACCTTTATTTACAATAATTTTCCCGAATATCCCGAAGGTAATCTTACCAAACTTCGTGCTTCTCTTGTTTGCGAAAAAGCACTTTTTGCTTTTGCAAAGGAAATCAAATTGGGCGAATTTATAAGGTTAAGTCATGGTGAAAAACGTGGGGGAGGAGCAAATCGTCCATCTATCGTTTCTGATGCATTCGAGGCTTTAATAGCCGCTTTGTATCTTGATGGTGGCTACGAAACTGCCCAAAGCTTTGTGCTTAAATTTGTTGAGCCTCAGACTAAGCACATCAAAGCTATCCCTGTAAAGGATTATAAAACAACCCTGCAGGAAATTGTCCAGAAAAACCCGGGTGAGCGAATTGAGTACAGACTGGTAGGCGAAAGTGGTCCCGACCATAATAAGCACTTTACGGTTGAGGTTATGCTTAACTCAAACTGCATCGGCAAAGGCGGAGGCAGAAGCAAAAAAGAAGCTGAACAGCAAGCCGCCCGTGAGGCTTTAGAGCTTATGGGCTACTGATATGGCTAACGTTGCAATTTTTGTTCCTCATAACGGTTGCCCTAATAAATGTTCGTTTTGCGACCAACGCCACATTACAGGCTGTGTTTCTCAGCCAAAAGCAGAGGATGTAAAGAATACCCTTAACATTGCGTTAAGTTCTTTAAAAGAAAAATCAAAAGATGCAGAAATTGCATTTTTCGGCGGTAGCTTTACAGCAATCGACCGCAAATATATGCTCGAGCTTTTAGAAAGCACGAAAGAGTACGTTAATAATTTTAAGGGCATCCGTATTTCAACACGCTCTGATGCAATTAACAGCGAAATTCTTGAGATTCTTAAAAATTATAAGGTTAGCTCTATTGAACTCGGTGCTCAGTCTATGGTCGATTCTGTACTTCTTGCCAACGAACGAGGTCACAGTGCAGAGGATGTTCGTAAAGCGTCTATGCTTATAAAGTCTTGCGGTTTTTCTTTGGGACTTCAGATGATGACAGGGCTCTATAAAAGCAGTGACGAGCTTGATGTTTTTACAGCCGCTGAGTTTATTAAGCTAAAACCGGATACAGTCAGGATTTACCCCACAGTTGTTTTAGAGAATACAACTCTGTCTACCCTTTATAAAAGAGGTACCTACAATCCGCCAAATGTAGAAAAAGCTGCAGAGCTTTGCAGTAAGCTGATTTTAATGTTTGAAAACGCAGATATCGATATTATCCGTGTGGGGCTTCACGACAGCGAAAGCTTAAAAAGCAACATTATAAGCGGTGCCTTTCATCCTGCTTTCCGCGAGCTTTGCGAGGCACAGATTTATTTAAATAAAATACTTTTGGTTCTAAAAGAACAAAAAATCTCAAATGGCGATGTACTTATTTCTGTTCCAAAGAACGAACTCTCCAAAGCTATAGGACAGAAAGGGCACAATAAGCAAAGGCTTATATCATTAGGCTATAAGCCGAAATTTACAGAAGACGACACTCTTGCCAACAGGCAGGTTTTAATAAAGAAAGGCTAAGCTATGCTTCTTAAATCTCTTGAGCTTCAGGGCTTCAAAACCTTCCCTGATAAAACAAAACTTAATTTTAATACAGGTATCACAGCCGTAGTTGGCCCAAACGGCTCGGGTAAAAGTAACATCAGCGATGCTATTCGCTGGGTGCTTGGTGAGCAAGCACCTAAAATTTTGCGTTGTAACCGTATGGAAGACGTTGTTTTCAATGGTACAACCAATCGTAAGCGTCAGGGTTACTCTGAGGTTACACTTAATATTGATAATTCCGACAGAGCCTTGCCTTTTGACGGAGATACCGTATCAATTACGCGTCGCTATTTCAGAAGCGGTGAAAGCGAGTACCTTATAAACAAGGCACAGGTGCGTCTTAAGGATATTAATGAGCTTTTTATGGACACCGGCTTAGGTCGAGATGGCTACTCGGTTATCGGTCAGGGTAAGATTGACAGCATTGTTTCCTCAAAAAGCGAAGACAGACGAGAGATTTTCGGGGA
>JAFUPE010000013.1 GCA_017481395.1 Ruminococcus sp.
AATTTTCCGTCCCTGAACAACGAAACGCTGCAATGGCAGCATTAACAGGAGGTGCCGATATGAGAGTAAAGGTAACAATGGCTTGCACAGAGTGCAAACAGCGCAACTACAACACTAAGAAGAACAAGAAGAACGATCCCGACAGACTTGAGATGAACAAGTACTGCAAGTTCTGCAAGAAGCATACTCTTCACAGAGAGACCAAGTAAGGCGGAGGGTTGAGAAATGGCAGATAAAAAGTCCGCAGCGAAAGCTGAATCCAAGCCTGCCAAGAAGACCCAGGCTAAGAAGCCTAATAAAGCAGTAAAGTATTTCAAGGATCTCAAGAGCGAGTTCAAGAAGGTTGTATGGCCTTCCAGAAAGACCGTAGTAAACAACACGGGCGTTGTTCTTGCGGCTATGATAATATGCGGTCTGGGAATATGGGGTATTGATACCGCATTCGCAGCACTGCTTCAGGGACTGCTTTCAATGGTAGGTTAAGAAATGCCATAAGGTATTTCAAAAACGGTTTTCATTATACGGTAAAGGATGGTTGTAAAAATGTCAGAAGCAGCAAAATGGTACGTTATTCACACCTATTCGGGATATGAAAACAAGGTTGCTCAGACGATCCTCAAGGTTGTGGAAAACCGTAAGCTTCACGATCTTATCCCTGAGGTAAGAGTTCCTACAGAAATGGTAATGGAAAAGAACGATAAGGACGTTCTTCGTGAGGTTGAGCGTAAGATTTTCCCGGGCTATGTTCTGGTGAAAATGGTACTGACCGATGACAGCTGGTATGTTGTAAGAAATACCAGAGGTGTAACAGGCTTTGTAGGCCCCGGAAGCAAGCCCGTTCCTCTTACTGACAGAGAGGTTGCGGCACTGGGCGTTGAGCATGGCGTAAAGGCAGTACAGGCTGATTTCAAGGTCGGTGACAGAGTTAAGATCTCTACAGGTCCTATGGAGGGCTTCATCGGCGAGGTCAAGGCAATTGATATGGAAGAAGGAACAGTTGATGTTTCCGTTTCCATGTTCGGCAGAGAGACTCTTGCAACACTGGAGATCGCTCAGGTCAAGGTAACCGACGAATATTGAGTTTAATAATTACCCGTGTGCAAAGCATACGGTACACGTTTAATGGAGGTGTGCATTATGGCACAGAAAGTTGTTGGCTTAATTAAGCTTCAGATCGCAGCAGGTAAGGCTACTCCTGCTCCCCCTGTTGGCCCTGCACTCGGTCAGCACGGTGTTAATATCATGGCTTTCACAAAGGAATTCAACGAGAGAACTAAGAACGATATCGGTCTTATCATTCCTGTAGTAATTACAGTATATGCTGACCGTTCCTTCTCTTTCATCACAAAGACTCCTCCCGCAGCTGTTCTTATCAAGAAGGCTATTAACCTTCAGAGCGGTTCAGGTGTTCCCAACAAGACTAAGGTTGGTAAGATCACCAAGGAGCAGATCAGAAAGATCGCAGAGACTAAGATGCCTGACCTTAACGCAGCAAGCGTTGAGGCTGCTATGAGCATGATCGCAGGTACAGCTCGCTCCATGGGTGTAGAGGTTGTTGACTGATTGAAACGAGAGTAAGTGGGAGGATTTGCTTTCCGCTGTTCCGCAGTAAGCGGAATGATTACCACTAATAGGAGGAAATAATATGAAACACGGTAAGAAATATAACGACAGTGCAAAGCTTGTTGACAGAAGCAAGCTTTATGAAACAAACGAAGCTCTTGATCTTGCCTGCAAGAATGCAAAGGCAAAGTTCGATGAAACAATCGAAGTTCACGTTCGTCTCGGTGTTGACTCCCGTCACGCTGACCAGCAGGTTAGAGGTGCAGTAGTTCTCCCTAACGGTACAGGTAAGAACGTTAGAGTTTGCGTATTCTGCAAGGAAGATAAGATGGAGGCTGCTAAGGCAGCAGGTGCTGAGTACGTAGGTGCTCAGGATCTCGTTGACAAGATCATGAAGGAAAACTGGATGGATTTCGATGTAGTTATCGCATCTCCTGACATGATGGGTCTTGTTGGTCGTCTCGGTAAGGTTCTCGGTCCTCGCGGACTTATGCCTAACCCCAAGGCAGGTACAGTTGCTCCTGACGTTGCTAAGGCTGTTGCTGAGGCAAAGGCAGGTAAGATCGAGTACCGTCTTGACAAGACAAACATCATCCACTGCCCCATCGGTAAGGCTTCCTTCGGTGCTGAAAAGCTCACAGAGAACTTCGAGACACTTCTTGAGGCTATCGTTAAGGCTAAGCCTGCTGCTGCAAAGGGTACTTATCTTAAGTCCTGCACAGTAGCATCTACAATGGGTGTTGGTATCCCTGTTTCCACAACCAAGTACGGTGTATAATCAGGTTACAGTATAAAAGTATTACAAAGCCACTTTTGATGTTAAGTCAAAAGTGGCTTTGTTTGTGTGATTGACTTCATGACTCTACTGTGCTATAATTGGTTTATTATCATGAAAGGGGGTATACTGATCCCAAATAAAACTATAGAAAAAATCTTCGCATGATCTATATATGCAAGATTATGGTTGAGTTCAGTATAGTTTTGAATTGGTGATCAGTATTGATATTACAATATGCAGGAACTGATCGATGCTTTTAAAGAGGGTTGGCTTGAAGAAGACCCGCGTGTGGTTATTGCAGTTTTGACGTCAATTGCTGTTTTTATAGCACTGAATATATTACACAGTAAATATCAAAAGAATTTGCAGAAATTAAAGCAGCAAGCTATTAATGATAAAACTATCATTACTGCTCAGATAAAGAGCCGATATCACAGCCATCAAACAAAATCAAGATTTGAGTATAAGGGAAGGTATCGATATATTGTAAACGGAAAAGAAAAAGAGTATGCTGCATCAGACTCAGCTCCTTTACCCGATACATTGGAACTCTATCCTAAGAACAGCACAGGTTCAAGAGTGTTTTCCGATTATGATTTTTATGAGGGCAATGCCTTTGCTGTTAATGCCATTGCAAGTATTGCGGTGCTTGTTGCTATACTGTTTTTAACAGGTTATATCGGTTCATGATTTTTTACACTGAGATCATAAAAATAACCCATGAAGTTTTTTAGTCTTCATGGGTTATGTTGCTTTATGGATATCCTGCAACATGGGGAGATATTATTCGGCAAAAAGCGGAGTGGAAAGATATCTGTCACCCGTGTCGGGAAGAAGCACAACAATATTCTTTCCCTCGTTTTCGGGACGCTTTGCAAGCTCGATTGCCGCATAAGCCGCCGCACCCGAGGAAATTCCCACAAGCACGCCCTCGCTTCTGCCGATGAGTCTGCCTGTTTCAAAAGAGTCCTCGTTTGAAACAGCGATAATTTCATCATATATTTTCGCATTAAGCACCTCAGGAACAAAACCTGCACCGATACCCTGGATTTTATGTGCACCTGCAACACCTGTCGAAAGTACAGCTGAAGAAGCCGGCTCAACTGCAACTATTTTCACATCTGGATTTTTCGATTTGAGATACTCACCGACACCTGTTATTGTACCGCCTGTACCGACACCAGCAACAAAAATATCA
>JAFUPE010000014.1 GCA_017481395.1 Ruminococcus sp.
AAGTACCGAGGGTAACTGCACCGTTGAGCATAAACTTCATGTTACCTGTACCGGATGCCTCTGTACCTGCTGTAGAAATCTGCTCGGAAACATCAGCAGCAACAACAATCTTCTCTGCGTAAGAAACGTTGTAGTTGGAAACGAATACAACCTGAAGCTTGTCCTTTGTATCGGGGTCGTTGTTAACGAGGTTTGCAATCTCGCCTATAAACTTGATAATAGCCTTAGCACGTCTATAACCGGGAGCAGCCTTAGCACCGAAAATGAATGCTGTGGGGTTCCAGTCTGTTAATGTGCCATCCTTGATGCGGAAGTAGATAGCGAGAATAGAGAAAGCGTTTAAGAGCTGACGCTTGTACTCGTGAAGACGCTTAACCTGAATGTCGAAGATGAAGTCGGGGTTAAGGTCAAAGTTGTCCATCTTCTTAACGTACTGAGCAAGCTGTTTCTTCTTCTTAGCCTTGATCTTGTTAAATTCCTTAACTGCCTTAGCATCAATCATATCGTTAAGAGCAGAGAGCTTAGAAAGATCCTTCTGCCAGCCGTCGCCAACCTTCTCGGTTAAGAAAGCGGAAAGCTCGGGGTTACAAAGGCCAAGCCATCTTCTCTGAGTGATACCGTTTGTCTTATTCTGGAATCTCTCGGGGTAAATCTTGTACCAATCGTTAAGAACGTCGTTCTTGAGGATTTCTGTGTGAATCCATGCAACGCCGTTTACGTAGCTTGTAGCATAAACACCGAGACGAGCCATGTGAACCTGTTCACCCTCGATAATACGCATACGGTTAATCATATCCTCAGGCATACCCTTAGCATAGAAATCAGCAACCTCGCGGTCGTTAATCTTGCAGATGATATCAAAAATCTCGGGGATAACCTCACGCATAAGAGAGATACTCCACTTTTCAAGAGCCTCTGCCATAACTGTGTGGTTTGTATATGCAAATGTCTTCTGTGCAATCTCGAAAGCCTCGTCAAAGCCTACACCCTCAAGAGCAAGGAGTCTGATAAGCTCAGGAATACAGCAGATGGGGTGTGTGTCGTTAAGCTGGATAGCATTCTCAGCAGCAAAGAAGCTAAAGTCATTGCCGTGCTTTGCCTTGTACTTCTTAAGGATATCCTGTAAAGAAGCAGAGCAGAAGAAATACTGCTGCTTAAGTCTTAAAACCTTACCCTCGCGGGAGTTATCGTTAGGATAGAGAACCTTAGAGATGTTCTCGGCGTCGTTCTTAGCCTTGATAGCAGCATCGTATCTGCCATCGTTAAACTGTAAGAAGTCAAACTCCTCGGTAGCCTCTGCCTGCCATAAACGGAGAGTGTTGATGTTCTTTGTGCCGTAGCCGATAATAGCCATATCGTAAGGAACAGCTACAACTGTCTGGTCAGCAAACTTAACCTCAACAGCCTCGTCAATTCTTCTGATGCACCAGGGATCACCAAACTTCTGCCAGTCGTCAGCTACCTCTACCTGTCTGCCGTTTTCAATCTTCTGCTTGAAAAGACCATACTTGTAGCGGATGCCGTAACCATCAAGGGGAACATCATGAGTTGCAGCAGAATCAAGGAAACATGCTGCAAGACGGCCAAGACCGCCGTTACCTAAAGCTGCGTCGTCGATATCCTCAAAAGCGTTGATGTCAATACCCTTGGACTTAAGCATAGACTTAACCTCGTCAAGTACGCCTAAGCAGTAAAGGTTGTTGTAAATCATTCTACCCATTAAGAACTCAGCAGAGAAGTAGTATGCTCTGCGGTTCTTTGCGTGGGTCTTCTTGCTCTTTTCCCAACGGTCAGCAATTTCACTCATTACAGCCTTACCTAATACAAGGTGAAGCTGCTCAGCGTTAAGCTCCTTGGGTTTTACGCAATAAGCACTTTTGGAAATAGTCTCTAAATTCTCAATAATCTTACTCATTGGCTTAGTCCTCCATTCTACCTGTTCTGGTAGCTAAGTCTTTTAATTTTGCGGCAAGCTCTTTAGTAAGAGCTGATGAGTCAATTCTCCACTCCCAGTTGCCGCCTAAAGTTGAGGGAGTATTTATTCTTGCTTCGGAACCAAGTCCGAGGATATCCTGAATCTGAATGATTGCATAGTTTGCACGGCTTTCGTAAGCTGTACGGATAATACCCCAGTTAAAGCCCTCTTCGGGAGTAATGTGGCAGTAGCTCCAAGCGTGAGCCTTGTCACTGTCGGATGCTGTGTTGTCGTGCCAGCCCATAAGGGTATCGTTGTCGTGAGTACCGGAGTATACTACGCAGTTCTCGTCGTACTTGTGGGGAAGGTAATCATTCTCCTCGCCAGAGTCGAATGCGAACTCAAGAACCTTCATACCGGGGTAGCCGCTGTCCTTAAGAAGCTGGATAACACCGGGGGTAAGAGTACCGAGGTCTTCGGCTACGATTTCAATGTCGCCGATAGCCTCTTTCATTTTATTGAAGAACTCAATTCCGGGGCCTTCAAGCCAGCTGCCGCCGATAGCGTTCTCAGCAGGGAAAGGAATTGCCCAGTAGCTGTCGAAAGCACGGAAATGGTCGATTCTTGTAATGTCAAAAAGTGCGTCTGCTGCCTTGATGCGGTCAAACCACCAAGCGTAGTTTGTGCTCTTGAGGTACTCCCAGTTGTAAAGGGGATTGCCCCAAAGCTGACCTGTAGCAGAGAAGTAATCGGGAGGACAACCTGCAACGCAAACGGGCTGACGGTCCTCGGTAAGCCAGAACACCTCGGGGTTTGCCCAAGTGTCAGCACTGTCCATAGCAACGTAAATAGGCATATCGCCTAAAATCTTGATGCCCTTGGAGTTAACATAAGCACGGAATTTCTCCCACTGCTCGTAGAATTTATACTGAATCCAGCTCCAGAAGCCGATTTCATCCTTGAACTTTCTTGTGTAACGATCAACTGCCTTGGGCTCACGTACACGGATGTCTTCGTCTTCCCACTCTGTCCAAGCCTTCATGCCGTTAGCTTTCTTAACAGCCATATAAAGAGCATAGTTCTTAAGCCACTTGCAGTTCTTTCTCTTGAAAGATGTAAATGCCTTCTGGTCTTCTTGCTCCTTAAAGCGGTCATAAGCGATTCTTAAAACTTCAAAACGGCTGTTGTAGATTTTCTCATAATCTACGTAGCCGGGGTTAGAGCCCCACTCGTACTTTTTAAGCTCAGCCTTTTTAAGTAAGCCCTCAGCAACTAAAGTATCGAGGTCAATCATGTAGGGGTTGCCTGCATATGTCGAGAAAGACTGATAAGGTGAATCACCGTAGCTTGTAGGGCCAACGGGAAGAATCTGCCAGATTTTCTGACCTGATTTTTTAAGAAAATCAGCAAATTTGTAGGCTTCCTTACCGATAGTTCCGATACCATAAGGTGAGGGAAGCGATGTGATTGGCATAAGAATGCCTGCCTGTCTTGGCATAAAAAATCATCTCCTGTAAAATTTTTACAAAAAATCCTCTTTTGTTTATATATATCCGTTTATAAAATACAACTAAGTAGTTAGATTATATCATAATTCTTTAGAAATATCAATAGTTTTCGCCCTTTACCGCATTAAATCCACAATAAATGGCAAGAAGTGCGGCTGATTGGCGAATTTTATCTCGGGTGGCGTTTTTTGCTGCACCATTTACCGCAAGATTTGCCAATATTGCATAATTTTTATCCATAGTAGAAACGCCAATATAAACCGTACCAACAGGCTTTTTGTCGGTACCGCCCGTAGGACCGGCTATACCTGTGGTGGAAATTCCGATATCCGCCCCCGCAAGCTCTCGCACGCCCTTTGCCATTTGCGACGCTACCTCGGCACTTACAGCACCCTTGCTTTTTAAATCATCAGCAGAAACACCTAAGACCCTTTCCTTTATGTTATTGGCATAACTGCACACACCGCAGTCAAACACATTACTTGCTCCTGACACGTCGGTTATCATTTTGCTTATAAGCCCGCCTGTACAGCTTTCGGCTGTGGCGATTTTAAGTCCTTTTTCTTTAAGAGCTTCTACCAACATCACGGGCAAGTCCTCAATGCGTATATCATTACTTTCAAGTTCATTTAAAAATTCGCTTAAAGTCACCTAATCACCCCATTATAATCTTAAATATATATTATCATTTTAACTTATTTATTGCAATATTCCCCGATATTTGTTATATTTTTAATAGCATACTTAAAGGAGCTTTTTATGGCTTGGTTTTTTACCGACATCAATGTCACCGATAAATATATAATAACCGGCGAGGACGCTCAGCATATACGCAAATCATTAAGAATGCGTGAGGGCGAGGAGCTTACTCTTGTTTGCCCCGACGGCAACGAACACCTTTGCAGAATAGAAAGCTTAGGCGAAGGCGTTGAGGTTAAAGTTATTTCTTCCAAAAAATGCGAGCAGGAGCCAACGGTAAAGGTCACCCTTTATCAGGGACTTACAAAAGGAGATAAAATGGACCTTATAGTTCAGAAAGCCGTAGAGCTTGGGGTAACCGAAGTTGTACCTGTGCTTACCAACCGCTGTATATCCCGCCCTGACGAAAAATCCATGAACAAAAAGACCCTCCGTCTTCAGAAAATTGCCTTAGGTGCGGCACAACAGTCCCGCCGCGGAATAGTACCCGAGATAAAGCCTATGCTTACGTTAAAGGAGGCCGCAGAAAAAGCAAAATCAGATGATGTTTCCATTGTATTTTACGAAGGCGGCGGCGAAGCTTTGGGCACCATTTTAAAAGACACACCGAAAAACATCAGTATCTTTATAGGCAGTGAAGGCGGCTTTGAAGAAAGCGAGATTGATTATTTAGTCAATGCAGGTACTGTAAACGCCACCTTGGGCAAGCGTATTCTGCGTGCCGAAACCGCACCCTTGGCGGCACTTTCGGCAATAATGTTTTATACAGGAAACATGGAGTGATAAATATGTTAGGAATAATCTGTGCAATGGCTGTTGAGGTTGAGGGTATCCTCAATCTTATGAAAAATAAAGAGGAATATGAAATTGCAGGAGCCACCTTTACCAAAGGCTCAATCCACGGCAAGGATGTAGTTGTTACCGAGTGTGGTATAGGCAAGGTAAACGCCGCCGTTACCACTCAGGTGATGATTGACAAATTTTCTCCCGCCGCCCTTATCAACAGCGGTGTGGCAGGTGCACTCTCCGACAAGTTGAGAGTTGGCGACGTGGTAATCAGCGTTGACGCGGTAGAGCACGACTACGACACCACGGCTTTTGGCGACCCCAAGGGACTTATCTGCTTTAAGGACGAACAGAGGGTTGACCTGCCTGCAGACATTAATCTTTGCAAGGCTCTCTTAAAAGCCTGCGAAGCTCTTAAAGATACCACGGTGCTTCAGGGAAGAATTGCCACAGGTGACCAATTTATAAGTGACACCGAAAAACGTATTTCTTTGGGCAAAGAATTTAATGCTCTTGCCTGCGAAATGGAGGGCGGTGCAGTGGGACACGCCTGCTACCGCAATAATGTTCCCTTTGCCATTTTGCGTTGTATCTCAGACGACCTTACAAACTCCACCTCAATGGACTACGAAAGTTTCAAGGCTTTTGCCGCTAATAAGACTACTACGGTTTTGTCGAGGTTTATTAAGGATATGTAACCTCTAAAGCTATCATGCTTCGCTTGCCTACGCTGTCTAAAAATAACTGCACACAAAATAAAAACTCCCGTTGGTTTTCCAACGGGAGTAATTTTTTGCTTATTTTCTGATGTGAAGTGCTTTTTCTGCGTTTTTTCTTGCTCTGCGTGCACTGCTTGTTACGCATAACACAACGATTATGGGGGCAACTACCAGTGCGAGAACCAAAAACACTATAAACACAGCAATCATTATACCTGCAATACTTGACATAGGTAAATCTCCTTAAAGCAAGTTGCTATGCAATTAATCGCCGAAGGAACCTGTTACGTCCTCTTCTACTTCCTTCTTAGCGTTCTCATCAATGCCGAGCTTGTCGTTTACCTTCTTCTTAATTCTGTGGTAGTAAACAGCAACTGCAGCACCGATTGTAACGGCTACGCCTGCAATAGCGGAAAATGCGATTGTAATAACAGAGGGGTCGAGGTAAGCTGTATTGATAATAATCATTTCTAAAACTCCTTTATAAAAATGCCTTTCGGCTTAAATTTATTATAAGCAATCTGTATATAAAAGTCAAATTTCTTATTTTTTCTTTGATTTCTGACGCTCAGCAATCTGCTTGTAGATGTACTTTGCACCTGCAAGACCGCTTTCGCCAATGTTGAAGATATTGTTCTGAAGAGCTTCTTCAATTTTATCTCTGTACTTGTCGGGGTTACCCAAAAGCTCAGAAACGGTTTCTTCAACCTTATTAAGCTCGTTCATTTCAAGGGATACACCAACCTGATCCTTCCAAGCGATTTCAGCAGGAACAGTCGAATACTTCTCGTAGTTGGGGTTAAGCACCTTGGGGGTAGTATTAATAAACATCGAAGGCTTCTTGGTTGCATAAGAAAACTCGTAAGCAATACCCGACCAGTCGGTTACAAGCAGGTCAGACTCCCAGATTGTTCTGTTTGAAGAGAAGTCCATCTCAATAATAAAGTCGTCACCGTCTTTACCCTGCCACTTCTCAAGGATTGCATCCATCTTAGGCTTGAAACGCTTGATAAACTCGGGGTGAGGTCTTAAGATAACTTTATTACCCTTACCTAAGAACTGAGGAAGGATTTCATCTAAACAAGACTCGAGGATGTTGTCCTCCTGCCATGAGGGAGCAATAAGAATCTGCTTCTGTGCACCCTCAGGCTTCTTGTCCATTTCTTCATACTTCTTAATAAGGTTGTCAATAACGCCAAAGCCCACAGGAACAAGAGTTCTTTCGGGCAGGTTATAAAGTTTTTCGTTTTCTCTAAGCTCGGTTACCTGGTGAGGACCAACGCAGAAAATTGTGTTAAATGCGTCGTAAGCACCCTCTTTTACGCACATAGTTGTACTTGTGGGACCGTGGAATGTATAAATATACTCAATGTCCTTTCTTACGTAAGAACGCTTGATGTGATACTTGTCAAGGTCGGGGGTGGTCATAAGAACAATATCGGCATCCATTTTCATCATAAATGTGATGATTTTCTTAGGTCCGATATAATAAGGCTTGATTTTAGGCTCGTTCTTTGCAATCTCAAAAATCTGGTCGTTGGGGTCATTGGTTACGTAATGAATAGTAACACTTGTATTTTTTAAGAGAGCATTTAAAATATTCTCAAAATATTTGTAGAAGCCGCTTTTCTCGGAATAAACAACAAGGTGCTTATTAGCAATAGAGAAGAAACGCTTGTAATCCGCCTTTTCACGCTTTGCGTAGGGGTCTTTTGCAAAAAGTCCCTTTTTCTCGCCCATAGAGTTAAGTGCGGCAAGCTCTTGACGGCTTGCTTCAAGCTCAGCGTAGTCAACGTATTTTTTAGGCGGAATAATAGCATTCATCAGCACTACCTGTAAAACAGCAAAGATGTTACTTGCTACCCAGTAAAGTGCTACACCTGCAGGCACGAAGAAGCCAAGGTAAAGGGAAAGTGCTACTGAAAACGCCATTGTGCCCCACTTGTTTGCCTTGCCCTGTTCGGACTGAAGAACATTGATTTTGTTCTGCATATGACATAAAAACCAAGAAGAAAGGCCTGCAATAATAGGAGCAATAATTACAATCCAGTTTACACCGATTTCCTGAGAGGGATTCCATGAAAGGTCAAATCCAAAGAAGTCGAGGTCAAATTCCTTTGCATTCTCAATTGCCTTTTTGCCCTCAGCACTCTCGTTATAAACCGAAGCAAAAGCCTCGGGGTTTTCTTTAATCGCCTGAATTGCACCGATTTCAACGTAATTTGACTCAGAGTCTACGCCAAACTCTTCAATTGCAATAGTCTCTATCTGAGCCTTTACGTTATCGGGAGTATGGAAAACATACTGGAAGGGGTGGTAAATTACAGCCACAACACCTAAAAGCAGAATAATCTGAATTGCAAGAGGCACTAAAGATGCCATAGGGCGGTACTTCTGCTCTTTAAAAAGCTTTGACTGTTCCTCGGCAATTCTTTCGCTGTCGCCGAAAAACTTTGCCTTGACTCTGTTAATGGCAGGCTGAATCTTTACCATTTTTATAGAGTTCTTGTGCACCCAAACACCGATAGGCAGAATAATTATCTTTGTAAACAAGGTAAACAGGATAATTGCCAAACCGTAGTCGGATAAAAGCCAGTGACAAAACTGCATTACGTATCCTAAAGGTATACCGAGAATATCGGTAACGTAATTGAAAATATTCATTGCTTGTCCTTCCTTCTTAAATTATTAAGACATAAAATATCAATTTACATTTTACACCTTTAGTCAACTTAAAGTCAATTGTAATTATTATGTAAAATGATATAATTTACCTTGTATTTATTGGTGTATATGTTTCTTTTGTAACCTTTGTGTAGTTGAATACGAGGTTTTTATGTGATATAAAAGGATAAAAGGTGATATTTATGAAAAATAACAAAAAGATATTTATTCCGCTTTTGTCTGCGTTTGTGGCGGTTATTGTAGTTTTTCTTGTTTTAGGACTTACAGAAAGCAACGAAGTCCCTGCTGTTTCCGATTATACAGAGCCTTCTGAAGCCTTGACTGTAATTGCCACCACCGCACCCGAAAAAGAAAAACGCCTTAAGCTTTCCTTTATAGGCGACTGCGTTATTGGCGGAGATCCTATAGATTACGGCTACGAATCACTTATATGGTATTCGGAAAACTACCCCTTAAGCTACTTTTTTGAAAAGGTAAAAAGCGAACTTGAAAACGACGACTTCACACTTTCCAATATGGAATGTGTGCTTTCGGATAATTTAGAGCTTAAGCCTGTGGACAAAGATTACAAACCTGCCTTTTGGTTCAGGGCAAAAGCAAAAAATGCCGAAATTTTAACCGAAGGAAGCGTTGAAGTTGCAGGAGTTGTAAATAATCACACCTTTGATTTCGGCGACGAAGGCTATAGCGATACCATAAAATCCTTAGAAAACGCCGGACTTTTAGTAGGCGAAGACTGTGTGCCTCTTTATTTTGAGAAAAACGGCATTAAGGTAGGCGTAGTGTACGCAAATCTTTGGGGATATTATCAGGTAAATTACATTGAAGATGCTTTAGAAAAAATGCAGGATAAATGCGACTACAAAATCGTTTTCTTCCATGGCGGCGAAGAGGGTCAGCATGAGCCTGACAATTTTAAAATCGACGCCTGCAGGGATTTGGCAAACTCGGGGCTTTGCGACCTTATTGTAGGTGCTCATCCTCATGTACTTCAACCTTTGGAGGTTGTAAACGGTGTGCCTATTATGTATTCCTTGGGTAACTTCTGCTTTGCAGGTAACAACTACCCCGAAAACAAAACCGTTATTTTTAAAGCCGAGCTTACCAAAAACGACGACGGCAGTATTACTGCAGAAACAAGTATTATCCCCTGCTATGTTTATACAGGGGCATACAATAACTTTCAGCCTGCAATAATCACCGATGAAGCAGACAAGCAGGAAATTCTCGACATGCTTTCTGCCCCGGTTGACTATATTAAAGAAACCGAACCTGCTACCACCACCGTACCGCAAACCGAAACACAGACCGAGGAGTACGTTTTGGAAGAAACCTACGTTTACATCCCCGATCAAGCAGAAAGCTACACCGAAGAATATACATCCGAAGAAACCACCGAATATATTGAAGAAATCGAAACTGCTATTTCTTACTATTGATTTATATTAAGCTATATTTTATAATAAACTTAAGAGGTGATACTAATGGCAATAAGGCTTAACGAAAACAAAGAAATCGTTGAAAAAATCAAGGCAGGTTTAAAGGCAAAGGGCGGCTATTGCCCGTGCAGACTTCAAAAAACCGAAGAAAACAAGTGTATCTGCAAAGAATTCAAGGAGCAAATAGCAGACCCTGACTTTGAGGGATATTGTCATTGTATGCTCTACTATAAATCCAAAGACTAAGGAAGGAGTTTTATATATGGCACTTGTTCATATTACTAAAGAGAATTTTAATAAAGAGGTTATGGAAAGTGAGAAGGTTGTACTTCTTGACTTCTGGGCTACCTGGTGCGGACCCTGCCAGATGATTGCACCTATACTTAATGAGGTTGCAGAGGAATGCCCTGACATTACCGTCGGCAAGATTGACGTTGACGAGGAGCAGGAATTAGCAATGAGCTTCGGCATCACAAGCATTCCCACACTTATCGTTATCAAAAACGGCAAAGCCGTAGATAAGGCAATCGGTATGCGTGCAAAAAACCAGATTATCGAAATGATAGATAACGCATAACCATTTAAAATGAACAAATGCCCTTGCGAATAATTCGCAAGGGCGTGTTTTTTGCTCTTATTTTGTTTTTTCTTCAATAACGTCGGCGGCATTCTCGAAATAATCGCCAACAAAAAGCTCCATAGAACCTGTATCGGTGCAAAGTGCAAGGCTTGAGTCGATGGGAAGTTTTGCAATAACCTCGGTGCCGTACTTTGCGGCAATCTCGTCGATATTACTTTCGCCGTAAATCTTGTGCTCTTTACCGCAATCGGGACATTTAAAGTAGCTCATATTCTCAACAATACCAAGAATAGGAACCTGCATAAGGTCCGCCATTTTTGCAGCCTTTTCAACAATCATTGAAACAAGCTCCTGAGGAGAGGTTACAACCACAATGCCGTCAAGGGGCAAGCTCTGGAAAACAGTAAGGGGAACGTCACCTGTTCCGGGGGGCATATCTATAAACATATAGTCTTCGTTTCGCCATACAACCTCTGTCCAGAACTGCTTAACAGTACCTGCAATAATAGGGCCACGCCATACAACGGGGTCAGTGTCGTTCTCTAAAAGCAGGTTAATAGAAACCACATCAATACCTGTCTTTGTGGTAACAGGCAAAATACCGAACTCTGAGCCCACGCACTTGTCCTTAAGGCCGAAAGCCTTGGGGATAGAGGGACCTGTAATGTCGGCATCTAAAATAGCAGTCTTATAGCCTCTTCGATTCATTGTCACTGCCAAAGCAGAGGTAACAAGGCTTTTGCCTACGCCGCCTTTACCTGATACAACGCCGATAACCTTTTTAACGCTGCTCTGATTATTAAGAGCTTCTTTTTTGATTTCGTTTTCTTTTGCGGAATTACAGTTGGAGCCGCAAGTCTCACAATTATGTGTACAACCCATTTTATTTTCCTCTTTTACATATAGTGCAGGGCGGTGCATCAGACCGCCCGTTTTTACTTATTATTCCTCTGTATCCTCGGCTGTTTCCTCGGAAGTTTCTTCCTCAATATCAAGCTCGGCACAGTTAGTCTCAACAAGCCTTACAAAGCTGCCTACAGGTGCAACACCGTCCATGGTAATTGCATACATCTGGCGGATTTCCTTTTCCTCATTAAGCTCGGGGTCAAGGTCGTCAACTACTAAAAGTGCACCCTCGTCATCCTTGTCGCATACTGCAAAGATAACAGGCTCACCCTCTTCCTCGAAAGCTTCAAGTGCTTTATCCAGAACCGCTAAAGCTTCTTCCTCGTCCTCGGTCTTTTCCTCGTAACCGCTTAAGAAGGTGTAAGGAATACCGTAACCTAAAGCGATACAGGAAAGGATAAGAATAGGACTGTAGGCAAGGGGTGTTGCACCGCCTAAGTTTGCAATAAAATTATGCAAAGGCATATTGGGCAGGAAAGAAGCAAGAATTGCGTAAAATGCGGGGATATCAAGAATTATAAGTGTCCAAAGGCTGAAACGCTTAACCTGCTTGCCGTCGCCGATTCTGGTTGCATAGAAAACAACAAGACCAAATACGAGGAATACAAGAACCTGTACATAAGGCTCAAGCTGAGGTGCAGCAGAAGCTGTAATTGTCAAAAAGAAATATGTGCAGACAATGTAGCCTAAAATAAGGAAAGCGGACAATACTAAATTAATGGTTTCTCTTTTTGTTGGCTTTTTCATTTAAATCAACCTCCGAAAAATTTTACAGATAAATTTTAAACTGTCAATGTGACAGGCATATGAATGTTATCTGCTTTTTGCAACTAAACAAACCCAACCGTTTTCGGGTTTACGCTCGATAATATCAAAGCCGTTTTTATCCAAAGCCGCAAGCACGTCACCTTCGCGGGTGTCAATAATTCCACTCATAACAAAGGTGGCATCCTCTGCCATATAGGTTTTGATATTATCCGTAAGATTGATTATAACATCTGCAACAATATTTGCAAGCACCAAATTATATTTTCCTTTTGCGTGCTCGGTTAAATCGCCGCACTTGGCGGTAAATTTTGAGGTAACATTGTTAAGCTCTGCGTTTTCGTTAGCAATCCGCACCGCTGTGGCATCAATATCAGCACCGAAAGCCTCTTCGGCACCTAAAAGAGCAGACGCAATGCCCAAAATGCCGCTTCCGCAGCCTACATCCAGCACACGCATACCGGGCTTAGTATACTTCTCCACCGCCTCTAAGCAAAGACGTGTAGATTCATGGTTACCTGTACCGAAAGCAAGTCCCGGCTCAATTTTAATAACTGTACGCTCGGTATCCTTGACTTCATCCCTGAAAACAGGCTGGATAAGCAAATTTTCGCCGACTTCAATAGGCTGATAATACTGACGCCAGTTATTAAGCCAGTCGTCCTCTTCCTTTAAAACCAATTCGGTTTCGTGGCTGATACCTGCGGTGTCAAGCCTTTCGTCAATAAAAGCCTTAACCTCTACAGGATTTGACTCAGGCTTTATGTAAATGTGGATAAGTACGATTTCTCTATCCTTATTTAAAAGCTCGTCGTCAATCATTCCCCATGGAATAACTTCATATACGTCATCTTCGAGAGAAGAGTAATCCTCTACGTATATACCGCCCTCTGCCGCAAAACCTAAAATATCAGATGCGACGTCGCTATCTTTATGATTCACCTTAACGGTAAGCTCTGTCCATTGCATATTCTCTACCTCTTAGTCAAAAAGCTTTTTGATAACATCAAAGAAGCCTTTGCGTTTTGCGTAGTTTTTGTCTGTAGTGGCACTTTCAAACTGCTTAAGAATATCCTTCTGCTTAGAATTAAGATTCTTAGGCACTTCGACTGTTACCTTAACGTACTGGTCGCCTCTGCCTCTGCCATTTATGTGAGGAATACCCTTGCCCTTAAGCTTAAACACATCTCCCGGCTGAGTACCCTCATGAACGTTGTAGGAAACCTTGCCGTCAATGGTAGGCACTACAACCTCGGCACCCATAGCCGCCTGAGCAAAGGTAATGGGAAGCTCGCACCATACGTCGTCGCCTCGTCTGTCAAAAATCTGGTGAGGTCTTACGTTTACATATACGTGAACATCACCTGCAGGGCCGCCGTTAGTGCCTGAGGAGCCCTGACCAGAAACATTGAGCATCTGCTCGTCGTTTATACCCGCAGGAATGTTGATTTCGATTTTACGGTTTTTCTTGACTCTGCCGTTACCATTACAGGTTTTGCAGGGGTTTTCTATAACCTTACCCGTGCCTTTACAAGCGTCGCACACACGGGAAGTCTGTACCACACCAAAAGGTGTACGCTGGTTAACCATAACCTGTCCGCGGCCGCCGCAGACAGAACAAGTTTTGGGACTTGTGCCCTTCTGAGCACCGCTTCCGCCACACTCAGTACAGGTTACAACTGCATTATAGGAAATCTCTTTTTTACAGCCCTTTGCGGCTTCATCAAAACTTATGGTAACCGAGGTTTCAACGTCAGCACCGCGTCGGGGTGCATTAGGGTTTGAGTTACGTCTGCCGCCAAATCCGCCAAAACCGCCGAATACGCTTGAGAAAATATCGCCGAAGTCCATATCTACACCGAAAGGACTGCCGCCGCCTGCACCTGCACCGAAGTTGGGGTCTACGCCTGCATGGCCGAACTGGTCATAACGGGCACGTTTATCCTTATCTGAAAGAACCTCGTAGGCTTCGTTAACCTCTTTAAACTTCGCCTCGGCCTCTTTGTTGTCGGGGTTTAAGTCGGGGTGGTATTTTTTAGCCGCTTGTCGGTAGGCTTTCTTTAATTCATCATCACTTGCACCCTTGGCAACACCAAGGACCTCGTAGTAATCTCTTTTATTTGCCAAAACATTTCCCTCTTTTCAAAATAGGGTTTTCCTCATCTGTTTCTAAACAGGGGAAAGGCTGCCCCGAAAAATCAGGGCAGCTTAGTGAAATAGTCGTTTATATTAAATTAGTTAACGTCTGTGAAATCAGCATCGTAAACGTTGCCGTCAGCACCGCCTGCGTTACCCATATCGGGGTTAACATTGCCCATATCGGGAGCCGCACCCTGTGCCTGTGCAGACTGATAAAGCTTTGTGCCAATGTCGCTGAGAGTCTTCTGAAGGTCTTCCTTTGCGGCATTGATAATGTCCTTGTCGTCCTTTGTAAGGGCATCCTTTACAGCAGCTACCTTGGTGTTAATTGCGTTCTTGTCGTCGTCAGAAAGCTTATCGCCGTTTTCGTTAACAAGCTTTTCTGCCTGATAAGAAAGGTTTTCTGCCTCTTTCTTGGCGTCAACTGTTTCTCTTCTCATCTTATCCTCGGCGGCAAACTGCTCGGCTTCCTTAACAGCCTTGTCGATGTCGTCCTTGGACATATTTGTAGAGGAAGAAATTGTAATCTTCTGCTCTGCACCTGTGCCGAGGTCCTTTGCACTTACGTTAACAATACCGTTAGCGTCGATATCGAAGGTAACCTCAATCTGAGGAATACCGCGGGGAGCAGGCGCAATACCTGTTAAAGCAAAGAGACCAAGCTGTTTGTTGTCTCTTGCGAACTCACGCTCGCCCTGTAAAACGTTAATCTCAACCTGTGTCTGATTATCGGCAGCAGTAGAGAAAATCTGGCTCTTCTTTGTGGGGATGGTTGTGTTTCTGTCAATAATCTTTGTCATAACGCCTCCCATTGTCTCAACACCGAGAGAAAGAGGAGTAACGTCAAGAAGAAGCAAACCGTCAACCTCGCCGCCTAAAACGCCTGCCTGAATAGCGGCACCGATAGCAACGCACTCGTCAGGGTTAAT
>JAFUPE010000015.1 GCA_017481395.1 Ruminococcus sp.
GACAGGCGCAAAGTTTGACGTAGTTTGCAGAGTTGCAGGCGGCGGCGTTACAGGTCAGGCTGGTGCAATCCGTCACGGCATCTCCAGAGCACTTCTCCAGTACGACAGCGAGGCACTCCGTGCTACTCTTAAGAAGGCTGGTTTCCTCACACGTGATCCCAGAATGAAAGAGCGTAAAAAGCCCGGTCTCAAAGGCGCAAGAAGAGCTCCCCAGTTCTCCAAGAGATAATCAGTTATTTCTTATATTCACAAGATACACCCGAAGGCTCTGCTTTCGGGTGTTTTTGTTTGACATTTTGTGTTTAATGCGATAATATATTTAATAAGCAAAGGAGTTGATTTTATGTATTGCACGCATTGTAGAAATAAACTTCCCGAGAGCAGCAAATTCTGCTCTGCATGCGGAAAAGCTGCTACGCAAAGGGACGTAAAAACAAACAACACAGATATAACCTATCGCGTTGCTGATGAGAATCCTTATGCTTCTGTTATTACACATACACCTGTAAAGGAAGAAAACATAAGCTCTCAATCTTATACACAGGCAACTCAGCCTGCTCAGAATCCCTGCCCCACCCCGCAGGCTCAATATTTTCCTAATACTTCTCCTCAGTATCTGAGACCTGTTCAGACACCGCAGGGCGTACAGTATGTACCGATAGAACCGATTACTTACTACCAAAAGCCTGCGCCTAAGCATAATCCGTTTACTTTTGTATCGGCAGGCATTACAGGCACAATGATTTTGCTTTTATTTTTGCCTTGGATTACTGTGGGCAATGGTAGATACAATATTATATCCATGCTGACAGAGTCGACTTTTCTCGAAAGATTTGATGCAGGCACATTTGCAGTATGCTCTCTTTTTATGCTTATTTGCCTTGGCATGCTGATTCCTGCGTTTATACTTACATTCGTAAGGAAAAATCAAATGCCCGTAGGCTTCTCAGTTACCGCCTCAGTGTTGACTTTCGTAAATCTGTTTTTCTTCCTTATTTTTACTGACATCGCAACTTCTGCGGTATCAGCTACAATTATACCTGTACTTATGTTTTTCCTTGCGGCAGCAAACATAGTCTTCGCTATACTGGCAAGAAAGAAATAAAACACATAAAAATCGCACCGCAGACTTAAATAAAGTCTGCGGTGCTTTATTATAGGTACTATATTAGTCTGTATCAAGCTTAAGTACAGCCATAAATGCCTCCTGAGGCACTTCAACGGTACCCAGCTGACGCATACGCTTTTTACCCTCTTTCTGCTTCTCAAGAAGCTTCTTCTTTCGGGTAATGTCACCGCCGTAGCACTTTGCAAGAACGTCCTTACGCATAGCCTTAACGGTTTCGCGGGCAATAATCTTACCTCCGATGCAAGCCTGAATGGGAACTTCGAAAAGCTGACGGGGAAGTTTATCCTTAAGCTTTTCTGCCATTTTTCTTGCTCGGGGATAGGCTTTGTCGGCGTGGATAATAAACGAAAGTGCGTCTACAACCTCGCCGTTAAGCATAATATCAAGTTTAACAAGCTTGCTTTCCTGATAGTCCTTAAGCTCATAGTCGAAAGAAGCATAGCCTCGTGTACGAGCCTTTAATGTATCGAAAAAGTCGTAGATAATCTCGGCAAGGGGAAGCTCGTAGTGAATGTCAACTCTGTCGGAGTCGATATATGTCATACCCTTGAAATTGCCTCGTCTGTCCTGACAAAGCTCCATAATATTACCCACATACTCGGTGGGAGAATAAATGTGAGCATTCGTAATAGGTTCCTCGGTGGAAGCGATAAGAGCAGGGTCGGGGTAGTTGGTGGGGTTATCTATCATCTTAACAGTGCCGTCGGTAAAGGTTATGCGGTAGCTTACCGAGGGGGCTGTTGTAATGAGGTCCAGATTAAATTCACGCTCAAGTCGCTCCTGAATAATCTCCATATGAAGAAGACCCAGAAAACCGCAGCGAAAACCAAAGCCCAGAGCTACAGAGGTTTCAGCCTCGTAAGTAAGAGAAGCGTCGTTGAGCTTTAATTTTTCAAGAGCATCTCTCAGGTCGCCGTACCTTGCACCGTCAGCAGGATAAACGCCGCAGAAAACCATCGACTGAATTTCGCGATAACCCGGCAAGGGCTCGTCAGCAGGATTAGAGGTTAAGGTAACAGTATCGCCAACCTTGGCGTCTCCCAAGGTTTTGATAGAAGCGGTAATATAGCCAACCTCGCCTGCCTTAAGCTCGCCCACAGGGTCGAGAGAAGTCGCCAGCATATGGCCGCACTCCACAACATTAAACACAGAGCCTGTCTGCATCAGCTTAAACTCGTCGCCAACCTTTATGGTACCCTCTTTAACTCTTACATAGATAATAACACCCTTGTAGGAGTCATAGTAAGAGTCAAAAATCATAGCCTTTAAGGGAGCGTTAACGTCCCCTGTAGGAGCAGGAACTTCACGTACAATCTGCTCCAAAACATCGTGGATGTTGAGGTTAGCCTTTGCAGA
>JAFUPE010000016.1 GCA_017481395.1 Ruminococcus sp.
ACTATATTTATGGTTAATTTAAAATTTTTCTCAAAAAAGGGTTGAAACGTATACTCTCTTGTGTTATAATGATTACAAAGTTGTAACAAAGGTTATCGTCTTTGTAATTTTCGATTTCCTTTTATCCCATTGGCACGCAGTGTTTACTGCAAAATTTCGGAGGTCTTTATGTTAAAAATCAAAAGAGCCTTGGCTCTGTTTCTTATACTGGCGGTGATTCTGACAATTTCTGTAGCTTCGGGTATATCCTGTGCTGCTGCAGGAACAGGAATCGGTCTTTCTGAACACGTACTCAACGCTTACTACAGCGGTTGGTCTTACGTTTACGGCTGTGCCTCAGAGGGTGCTGTCGACTGCTCGGGTCTTATTTATATGTACGCGGGCGGCGACCGAACAGCTATGATTGATTACTGTCAGGATTCAGGTTATGTATCAGACGGTGTACCCAATATACACGGATTAGGTCTTTAT
Source organism: Ruminococcus sp. (assembly GCA_017481395.1). Next base: position 472 of record JAFUPE010000016.1, read on the forward strand.
CAGCCCGGTCACGTTGGTGTTTATGTCGGAAACGGTATGGCGGTTGACGCCAGAAGCGAAGATTATGGCATTTGCTATGAGTCTGTTTACAGCAAAAACTGGACAATGTGGTTTAAGCACCAGACTATTTCCTACCCTGATACAGGCTGGGAGTATTTCGGCGGTAACTACTATTACTACGAAAATGGTGAATATTTAACCGACTCTTACATTACTGTTGACGGAATTGAATATTACCTTGATGCAAGCGGTGCCTGCACCTCTACACCAGGCGACACAGGTGCTGTTGCTGACACTCCCTCTGATTATGAGGAAGAAGCAGATACCTCAAGCCTGTACGTCAAGCTTGGCGACAGCGGCGACAAGGTTACTCTTATCCAAGAAAGACTTAAAGAGTTAGGCTTCTTCAAGGACGATATTACAGGCTACTATGGCTCTATGACTGAAGCCGCTTACATGGCATTCCAGAGTGCCGCAGGTCTTTATGCCGACGGCATTGCAGGCGAAACCGAAATTGAGCTTCTTCTTTCTGAGGATGCTCCCTATGCACCTGCTGACGACGAAAACAGCGATGAAGATATCACCGCTACAGAAGCAGTAGTTGAAGAAGAACAAGCCGAAACCTCACCTGCTGAGGAAGAGCAGACAACCTTTACAAACGGCGACTATGCCGATGGCGTTTATGAAATCCAGTCAGAGCTTCAGGAGCTTGGCTACTTTAACGATGACGCCACAGGCTACTACGGCGATATGACCGAAAGTGCCGTTGCCGACTTCCAGACTCAGAACGGCTTAGAGCCTACAGGTCAGGTTGACGAGCTTACATATGCGGCGATTTTCAGCTCTACAGCTTTAGAAAATCCTGATGCCGACAACGCTTTAAGCGATACCGAAACCCTCACTCCCCCCGCAAAAGCCGACAAAGATAACAAAGACGAAACCGACTCTAAAGCTACAACTGAGGCAGTAAAAGAAACTGCTGCTACCTCTGCCCAAGAGGAAGTGACTCTTAAATCTGCCGAGCTTGCCGCAAAAGCACTTGAGGGCATAGAGTTTGAAAGCATTGAGGCTGACAAAGGCTCATCTCGCTCAGGTTCATTTATAATCTGGCTTCTTGTTATGATTGCGTTTATGAGTGGTGCATTCTGGTTTGTTTACTCAAACGAAAAGAAGAAAAAGAAAGCAAGATACGAGCGTATTAAAGCAAGAGCCAACAGAAACTGGTAACTAAACTAACTTCCCCACCGAAGCTAACCTCGGTGGGGTTTTTCGTTGACTAACTTTACAGAAAATGATAAAATAGGCTAAGCTTTCAAGGAGGGTATAAATGGACAAAAAGTATGATTTAGTATGTGACCAATGCGGCGGTATGATGACTTTAAGCGAAAACCGCAAAGAAATGCACTGCGAATATTGCGGTAATGTTGTGGTTCTGCCCTCTGCTGAAGATGCAGAAAAAATCGCCTACGCAAAACGTAAGGCTGAGCTTGATGCCCAGCATGAACATTACGAAAAAAGAAAGCGTATGGAGAACAGGCACCTGAATATATCCAAGATTATTGCTTTGCTTTTTATTGTGGGTATAATTTTTATTCCTGCAAGCTGTATTGCGGGACCTTACATTTTCAGACCTACTATAAATCCCTTTGAATACATCGATGTAAAATTTGAAGGTATAAACGGTGAAGGCGAGGTTAAGGTTGAGCTTATTCAGTCCAACAACCGGATACAAAGCCTCGACGACCTTAACATAAGGCTTTCGCAGACCTATTACCTCAGCGAAAATGACGTTATCTCAATCTCTACCAACGATTTAAACTCGCCTTGCCGTCACAGGGTTAAATACAAGGAATACACAGTAAAGGGTCTGGAGCTTTTTCTTACAAACCTTGATGATATTGACGAATACGCCGAAAAGCTTATTCACCAAAAGTCAGAGCAACTTATCAAAATGGCTATTGACGTAAAACCTCAGTTTACAAATCTAAAGCATGAAAAATTCTATCTGCTTTCAGACAGAGACAAAGAAAATGTCCTTTATGACGTTTACACTTGTAACTGGGAGCTTGTTGAAGGCAACAGCAAAACCGTTTACCTTGTTGCCTACTACACCGATATTATAGTTCATAACGGCGACAATGCCACTTTCAGCTACGAAGACTCTATGTATACAGGCAACCTTCTGTCCGAAGGAAGCCATTCAAACGGTTGTATTTATGGTTTCGAAAGCCTCGAAGATATCGAGCTTGACCTTAACACAAACCACAGCCCTGATATGGTGCTGACCGAAAAGTAACTTAAAAGAGCTTGAGATATTAAATCTCAAGCTCTTTTTTTCCTGATTTTGTTAACGTATAAATTGATTTGAAACCACATTTTTTTACAAGCTCTAAGGATTTTTCAAAATCAAAACCTAGTGCTTTTGTTTCGTGGCTGTCGCCGCTTAAAATAACCTTACCGCCCTTTGATGCAATATAACTGAGTATAAACGCTGAAGGGTAAGGCTCAGACCTTCTGCCACGGAAAACTGCACCTGTGTTAACCTCAAAAAGCACATCATATTCAAGAAGTTTATCAACTGCTTTTAAGGCAGCTTTTTGGTATCGCTCACAGTTTTCGTCAAAAAGCTTTCCGTCGGAATTGAATATTTTGATTAAATCAAAATGACCGATTATATCTGTTTTGTGAACCTCGGGAAGTTTTGAAACGAGTTCAAAATAGCTTTCGGCAAATTTAAGATAATCGCCGCCGAAATGCTTATTTACTGCTTCAAGCTGACCGTCAAAAAGGTCAACAGCTATATACTCCTCCCCTGCCTTCACATAATGAACAGAACCTATGACATAGTCGGCATCAGGGTAATTGTTATCAGCGTAAAAATCACGCTCAATACCGCAAAGAATATCAATTTTATCCTTGTACTTTTCCTGAAGGCGTCTGCCCTCGGTAAAATATTCCTGCTCTTTTCCCATAGAAATACCGCACTCAAGGTCAAAATGAGTAAAGCTGTGACCCGAAAAGCCTAAAGCAGAAAAGCCCAGGTCACAAGCGGCAAGGGTCATTTCCTCCAGTGTGTTTTTTCCGTCGCAAAAAACAGAGTGTGTATGAAAATCGTAAGGTTTTATTTTCATTATGAAGTCATCTTTTCCTGCTTAACCTTGTGGTCAATTACGTGTCTGCCCTTAAGCTCGTTGTGGATATCCTCAAGGCTAATACCCATCTCAAGCATAAGCACCATTACGTGGTAAGCAAGGTCGGCAATTTCATAGATGGTTTCCTTTTTATCATCAGCTTTGGCGGCAATGATAACCTCAGTGCACTCCTCGCCTACCTTCTTAAGGATTTTATCAAGACCTTTTTCGAAAAGGTAAGTTGTGTAAGAGCCTTCCTTTTTCTCAATTTTTCTGCCCTCAAGCATTGTCATAAGACCTTCTAAAGAAAACTCGGTAAGCTGGTCGCTGATAAACAGTGGCTCGGTAAAGCAGGAGTCTGTGCCCTTATGACAAGCGGGACCGTCTTTCTCAACAACAACTACCAGAGCATCTCTGTCGCAGTCAGCAGTAATACTTACAATATGCTGAAAGTTGCCGCTTGTTTCGCCCTTAAGCCAAAGCTCTTGTCTGCTTCTTCTTAAGAAGCAAGTCTTGTGCTCTTTTAAGCTTATATTTAAGCTTTCTTCGTTCATATATGCAAGGGTAAGTACCTTTTTGCTAACTGCATCCACCACAATAGCAGGGATAAGACCCTTGTCGTCAAATTTTAAATCTTTGATATCTACCATTTTTACACACTCACAGTCTGACATTTATGTCGTTTTTCTTAAGCTCTTTCTTAAGGTCATTAATTTTAATTTCGCCAAAGTGGAAAACCGATGCGGCAAGACCTGCATCGATTGTAGGAATTGCCTTAAAAAGGTCAACGAAGTCCTGCTTACTGCCAGCACCGCCCGAAGCGATTACAGGGACGTTAACAGTGTTTGTGACAATATCCAGAAGTTCTATGTCAAAGCCGCCTTTAACACCGTCGGTATCTATAGAGTTTACAACAACCTCACCTGCACCCATAGCAACACACTTTTTAATCCAGCTTATTGCTTCCATTCCTGTGTCTTCTCTGCCGCCCTTGGCAAACACTCTGAACTCACCATCTACACGCTTAACGTCAACAGAAAGCACAACGCACTGATTGCCATAAAGCTGAGCAGCTTCACGAATAAGCTCGGGGTTGCGGATGGCACCTGAGTTTACCGAAACCTTATCGGCACCGCATTTAAGCACTCGGTCAAAATCTGCAACAGTATTAATGCCGCCGCCTACAGTAAGAGGAATAAAGATGGTTGAGGCAACCTCGGTGAGGATATCGGTAAACAGAGCTCTACCCTCAGCAGATGCTGTAATATCGTAGAAAACAAGCTCGTCAGCACCGCTTTCAGAGTAATACTTAGCAAGCTTTACAGGTGATGATACATCGGCTAAATCAAGGAAGTTTACGCCCTTAACAACTCTGCCATCCTTAACATCAAGGCAAGGAATAATTCTTTTGGTAATCATTTATTTTGCCTCCTTTGTTAAAGCTACAGCTTCCTTAAGGTCAATATTGCCCGTGTAAAGAGCCTTGCCTAAAATTGCACCGTAAACACCGATTTCCATTAAATCCTTTACGTCATCAAGGCTTGTTACACCGCCTGATGCGGTAAAATCAATATTGAATTTGCCCTGAAGCTCTCTGTAAAGCTCAAGATTTGTACCGCTTAAAAGTCCGTCTTTTGAAATATCGGTACAAATAACGGTTTTAACACCCATTTCCTCAAGCTCTTTGCAGAAGTCAAAGCAGGTTTTCTCGGCTACTTCTGTCCAGCCTTTAATGGCTACAAAGCCGTCCTTTATATCTACGCCCACAGCAATTTTGTCGCCGTATTTATCACACATTTCACGACAGAAATCAGGATTTTCTACGGCAACTGTACCGAGGATAACACGGTATACACCTGCGTCGATGTATTTTCTGATAACCTCTTCACTTCTGATGCCGCCGCCTACTTCTACCTTAAGTCCGCTTTCTTTAATAATATCCGCAATAACAGAAATGTTATCTGTGTTGCCGCTTTTTGCTCCATCAAGGTCTACTACGTGCAGAAACTCAGCACCTGCTTCATAAAAACTTTTTGCAACCTCAACCGGGCTTGAACTATATACGGTCTTCCGGTTATAATCGCCCTTAACAAGACGAACCGCCTGACCGCCGATTAAATCTATTGCAGGAAATAAATACATAAAATCACCTTAAATTTCACAGAATGCTTTGAGAATTTTCATACCTACATTACCGCTTTTTTCGGGATGGAACTGCATTCCGTAAACATTACCGTTAGCAACAGCGGCGGTAATTTCGGCACCGTATTCGGTGGTAGCAATAAGGAAATCCTCACAGCCAACACCACAGAAAGAATGCACGAAATACACAAAGTCTCCCTCGTTAATGTACTTAAAAATCCTATCCTTCTCTTTACCCTTAAAGGTAAGTGCATTCCAGCCGATGTGAGGGATTTTGTACTTTCTTGAAACAAAATCAGAAATAGGCTCAACACTGCCCTTAATAAGACCTAAGCCTTCGTGAACACCGTATTCAAAGCTTCTTTCGAAAAGAAGCTGCATACCAAGGCATATGCCCATTAAAGGTTTGCCTTTCTCGGCTTCGTCAATTACAACCTGACCCAGACCTGTGTCGGAAAGCTTCTTTGCGGCGTCAGCAAAAGCACCCACGCCGGGAAGGATTATTTTATCCGCCTTGCGAATAAGCTCAACATCATTTGTTACAACAGCGTTGGCACCTATAAGCTTTAATGAAGAGCTTAAGGAAAAAAGGTTGCCTACGCCATAGTCAACTATAGCTATCATTTATATCACCTGTTTCTTATAAAACACCTTTTGTAGAGGGAACTTCGTTTGAAAACTTCGCATCAATGCTTACGGCACTGCGCATAACCCTGCCGAAAGCCTTGAACATACCCTCAATAATATGGTGGGAATTCTCGCCGTCGAGCTGCTGAATATGTAAAGCCATTCGGCAATTACGAACAAATGCAAGGAAAAATTCCTTGGTAAGCTCGGTGTCGAAAGTACCAACCTTTTTGGAGGGAATATCTGCTTTGAAAGAAAGCACGTCCCTGCCCGAAATATCCACAGCACAAAGAATCAAAGCCTCATCCATAGGAAGAATTATATTACCGTATCGGGTAATGCCTCGCTTATCTCCCAAGGCATTTTCAAAAGCAGAGCCAAGGGCAATGCCAACGTCCTCAACAGTATGGTGGTCGTCAACATATGTATCACCTTTGCAAGTAACGTTCAAATCAAATCTGCCGTGGCTTGCAAAAAGAGTAAGCATGTGGTCTAAAAAGCCGCACCCTGTATTTACCTCGCTTTTACCTGTGCCGTCGAGGTTTAAGTATAAATTTATGTCTGTTTCAGCAGTTTTTCTCTGCACGGTATATTCTCTCATAATAACTCCTTAAGTTTTTCTAAGAAAACATCCATCTGATGGTCTGTGCCGATGGTAATTCTTAAAAAATCGCCGATTATTTCTTTATCAAAGTGGCGGACTAAAACGCCTTTTTCTTTAAGACCGAGGTAAAGCGATTTACCGCTTACACCCGGACTTTTAGCAAAAAGGAAATTCGCCTTAGAGTCAAGCACAGTAAAGCCCAAGGCTTCAAGCTCTGACTTTACTCTCGCTCTTGTAGCGATAATTTTTTCAGCATTCTTTTTATTATAGCTGTCTTCCTTTAAAGATGCAACACCTGCAGCCAAGGTCATTCGGTTTACGTTGTAGGGGTTTGTGGAAAAGCGGATAGTATTTAAATCCTCAATAATCTTTTCACTTGCAAAGCCGAAACCAAGCCTTGCACCTGCGAGAGATCGGGATTTTGAGAATGTACCTGTTACAAGCAAATTGTCAAATTTCTTAATAAGCGGTACTGCTGACTCGCCGCCAAAGTCAACGTATGCCTCGTCAATAACCACCACATTGTCGGGGTTTGACCTTAGGATTTCTCTTATTTCATCAAGAGAAAGCGTTAAGCCTGTGGGGGCGTTTGGATTTGCAATGAAGATTGTTTTATTTAACCCCAAAAAGTCCTTATAATCTATGGAAAAATCCTCTTTAAGAGGAATCTCGATAAAAGGACTATTATGAAGCTTTGCAAATACAGAATAAAAGCCGTATGTAATATTAGGAAATACCGCAGGATGAGCTTTGTCGGTATACGCCATAAAGGCGAAGTTAAGCACCTCGTCGGAGCCGTTAGTGGCAATGACGTTTTTGGTGTCAACTTCGTAAACCTCTGCAAGGGTTTTAAGAAGTTCTGTAAGGTCGGGGTCAGAGTAAAGCTGAAGCTTACCTGCTTCCTCTTTAACAGCATCAAGCACCGCCTGAGAAGGCGGAAACGGTGACTCGTTAGTATTTAGCTTTACGTACTGCATATCCTTTGGCTGTTCTCCTGGCACATAGGGAGAAAGCGAAGAAAACTTTTCGCTTAAAAATTTGCTCATATTATCACGGCTTTCTATGAAATTGCGGGCGGATAATACCCGCCCCTACGGAATCATTTTAAACGTACAGTAGCACTTCTTGCGTGAGCAGAAAGACCTTCACGCTCAGCAAAGGTCGCAACCTTGTTGCCCACCTTTTTAAGGGCGTCCTCGGTAAAATATGTAAACTGAGTTTTCTTTACAAAATCGTCAACGGATAAGGGGCTTGAAAAGCGAGCTGTACCGCTGGTGGGAAGCACGTGGTTTGGTCCTGCAAAATAGTCGCCCAAAGCCTCGGGGCAATTTTTACCCATAAAAATCGAGCCTGCGTGCTTGATTTTGTCAAGATATTCGAAAGGATTATCTACGCAGATTTCAAGGTGCTCGGGAGCGATTTCGTTGGCTATATCAATAGCCTGATTTAAATCATCGGCAATAATAATCTTGCCGTTGTTATCAATGGATGTACGTGCAATTTCTTTTCTTGGCAATAGGTCAATCTGACGCTCAAGCTCAGCACTTACTTTTTCGGCAAGCTCAGCACTGTCGGTTACTAAAACTGCAGATGCATTCTTGTCGTGCTCTGCCTGAGAAAGCATATCGGCGGCAACCACCTCGGCACTATTAGTGCTGTCTGCAACAACTAAAATTTCAGAGGGACCTGCAATCATATCAATAGACACCATACCGAAAACCTGACGCTTTGCCTCTGCAACAAAGGCGTTACCGGGGCCTGTGATTTTGTCAACCTTGGGGACTGACTCTGTGCCGTACGCAAGGGCAGCTACAGCCTGAGCACCGCCGATTTTGAAGATACGGTCAACGCCTGCAATTTTGGCAGCTGTGAGTATATCGGGATTAACTTTGCCGGATGCACTTGGGGGAGTCACCATAACAATCTCCCCTACTCCTGCTATTTTTGCAGGAATTGCATTCATAAGAACCGAGGAAGGATAAGCCGCAGTACCGCCGGGAACATAGATACCGGCTTTTTCAACAGCGGTTACCTTCTGGCCCATAATTACGCCTTCACGCTCGGAAATAATAAAGCTGTTCTTAACTTGTTTTTCGTGGAATTCACGGATGTTTGCTGCGGCTTCCTGCATAATATCAACAAGCTCTTTGCCTGTTAATTCAAAGGCTTCTTCGATTTCTTCTTCTGTAACTTCCAAAGAAGTAAGCTTTGCTTTATCAAACTTTTCGCAGTATTCAAAAATCGCCTTGTCGCCGCGTGTTTTTACGTTTGCAATAATATCGGCAACAATATCCTCCACGTTGAAGCTGTCGCTTGCTCTGGAGAAAATTTCTGCGTTCTCAACTTCGCCGTATTTATATGTAGTAATCATTTTATCACCTTTTACTCTGCACAAAACTCCGAGAGTCTTTTGGCAAGCTCTGTAATCTGTGCATTTTTGAATTTAAAGCTGACCTTATTGGAAATAAGACGTGCACTTATGGGAACAATTGTCTCGAAAGGCTTAAGGTCGTTTTCTATAAGTGTTTTACCTGTTTCAACTATGTCAACAATAACATCGGAAAGTCCTAAAATAGGAGCAATTTCAATAGAGCCGTTAAGCTTTATGATATCAATTTCGCGGCTGATGGAATTGTAATATGTTCTTGCTATATTAGGAAACTTTGTAGCAACCTTAAGGGTTCTTGTGCGGTCATCTCTAAAATCCTTTTTGCCTGCAACAGCCATTCGGCATTTGCCCATACCGAGGTCAGCAAGCTCGTAAACATCGGGGCTATACTCTAAAAGAATATCCTTGCCAACAACGCCTATATCAGCGGCACCTCGCTCTACATAAATAGCAACGTCAGATGGCTTTACCCAGAAGTAACGAACGCCTTTTTCTTTGTTTTCAAAAATAAGCTTGCGGTTTTTCTCTTTAATAGACGGACATTCATATCCGCAGGCTTCAAAAATGTCATAAACCTTCTCGCCAAGTCTGCCTTTGGGAAGGGCAACGTTTATCATATCACTCATTATTCTTCCCCCTTAATAAGGTCTATCGTTTCTATTGCAACAACGGCATCCTCGGCGTTTTTTACCGCAATAACGGATTTGCCCGCTTTGATGTTCTTTTCTACTTCAGCAAAAACCAAATCTGCAGAAACGCTTTCGTCATAAACAACTGCAACGTCAACATTCTTGTCGGCAGTGGTATTTACAAGCTGCTCCAATGTGTCAAGGTAAAAGGCAAAGCCAATAGCACCTGCACTCTTTTTCATTCGCTTTAAAAGGTTATCGTATCTGCCGCCTGAAAGCACCTTGTCGGAAATACCCTTGATGTAACCTGAGAAAATAATGCCGTTATAATAACGCATGTCATTAATAACAGAAAAATCAAGGTAAAGGTTATCCTCACCGCCAAGCTTCATAATAGCATTTACAGCCTTAAGCTCGTCAAATGCGGCTTTCATAGCATCGTTCATAATCAAAGGTTCGATTGCATCAAGTGCAGAATTCAAAGGCATATAAAGAGATGTAAGAGTAAGAATTGCCTTCTTTACTTCTTCGCTTGTACCGATTTCAGAAAGCAGAGCTTCTGCCTGAGCAGAGTTTTTCTGCGAAATAAACTCTAAAAGCTCTTTGGTATGCTCTGCAGGGATATTCTCGCTGATTAAAGAAGAAATAAAGCCCATATGAGAAATATCTAAAATATATTCCTCGCTTACTGCCTTAAGGCTTTTTGCGGCGAGCATAAGCACCTCGGCGGTAGAATAAAGGTCAATTTCACCAATACACTCAAGACCGGTCTGCATAATTTCCTTAAATCCCTGAGATGAGCCTGCTGTACGGTAAACATTCTCGCTGTAATATAGCTTGGTAAGTCCCTTACCGCTTACTGTATTTTTAACGATAGACAAGGTAACGTCTGGCTTTAAAGCCATAAGATGACCAGTGGTATCGGTAAAGGTAAGCACATTGTCGCTTACCAGAAAAGCTTTGTTTTTGGCGTAAAGGTCGTAGCTTTCAAACTTACTTACCTTGTACTGGCTGTAGCCGTACTGCTCAAAAAGCATACGCATATCGAAAAGTGCACTTTCAAATTTAGAAAGCTTAACGTTTTTATACTGCATATTAACCTCCACGGTTTACTTCAGAATCCTGTCAAGCACGGTTTGGTATCCTCCTGCACCGTAAAGGCAACAGCGGTTTACTCGGCTTATGGTTGCGGAAGAAGCACCTGTTTCTTTAGAAATTTTGCTGTAAACTTCTTTTTCCCTCAGCATTTTTGCAACGTCAAGACGCTGACTTATATCAAGTATTTCCTTGGTAGTCATAATATCCTCAAGAAAAGCTTTTACCTCATCCTCGTTTTCAAGAGAAAGAATTGCATCAACAAAAAGTTTTACATGATTTTCTTCAAAAATGTTCATATTAACACCTCAAAAAGCGTATTTGCTTTAGCACGCTAATATATTACCACAAAAAAGCAAAAAGTCAATAGTACATCTGAACAAAAATAATAGCACTAAAAAGGTGTTTTTGTAAAGGTATATTTTACTTATAATATTGATATTGCCGTTTTAACCAATAATAATATGCCCATTTAGACAAAATTAGGTATTTATTAAATTGACATATAAGGCACTGTTATGTTAAAATTATGTTGTATTTTTATTCGCCAAAATTTCTTTATTTTCGGCGTAAATCTCACTTAATTTCAAGGAGGACAACATGAAGAAAGTCGGTATCCTCATGGGCAGCGACTCAGACTTGCCCGTAATCAGAAAAGCAACCGATATGCTGGAGTTTCTTAAGGTACCCTATGAGGTGCACGTTTACTCCGCACACAGGACTCCCGAGCAGGCGATTTCTTTTGCTAAAAACGCAAAAGCTAATGGCTTCGGGGTAATTATTGCCGCCGCAGGCATGGCTGCACACCTTGCAGGGGTAATTGCAGCTAATACTACCCTGCCCGTTATCGGCATACCCTGTAAATCTAAAAATCTTGACGGCATTGACGCACTTCTGTCTACTGTACAGATGCCCCCCGGCATACCTGTAGCAACAGTTGGAATCGACGGAGGAGTTAATGCCGCTTTACTTTCTGCCGAAATTATCGCCGTCAGCGACGAAGAATTAGCAGAAAGATTAATGGCAAAACGTAAGGCTGACACTGAAAACGTTCTTAAAAAGGATGCTGAGGTATCAGCAATGTTTCAAAACTAAGAGGGTGAATTCTATGCGTAAAATCAACGAAGAATGTGGTGTATTCGGTATTTTCGGAAATGAAAATGCCGATGTTGCCAGAAGTACTTACTACGGCCTGTACGCTTTACAGCACAGAGGTCAGGAGTCTTGCGGTATTGTAGTTAACGACGACGGTCTTTTTAATTCTAAAAGGGACAACGGCCTTGTTAACGACGTATTTACTGCAGACGCACTGGAAAAGCTTGGCGAAGGTAACATAGCAGTAGGCCACGTACGCTATGGTACATCAAAGACAAAAGGCAGAGCTAATGCACAGCCTTTAGTGGTTAATCACATCAAAGGCAGAATGGCAATTTCCTACAACGGCAACATTATCAATGCTTATGAGCTGAGAAACGAGCTTGAATTAGAAGGCTGTCTCTTCCACACAACCTCAGACACCGAGGTTATCTCTTATGTAATTACTAAAGAAAGACTTAAGACAGGCTCTATCGAAGATGCAGTCAACAAAGCTATGAACTCCATTAAGGGTGCTTATGCTCTTGTAGTAATGTCTCCCTCAAAGCTTATTGCGGCACGCGACCCCCATGGTCTTAAGCCTCTTTGCCTCGGTAAAACTCATGAAGGACAGTATGTTGTTACTTCCGAAAGCTGTGCTCTTGACGCAACAGGTGCTGAATTTATTCGTGACGTTAAACCCGGCGAAATTATTGTAATTGACAAAAACGGACTCAGAACAATTGAGGACCACGTAGGCGAAACTCCTATGAAATCCTGTATTTTCGAATACGTTTATTTTGCACGTCCCGACTCTGTTATCGACGGAGCCTCCGTTCACAAGGCAAGAAAAAGAGCAGGTATGTATTTAGCTCAGGAATTTCCTGTTGAGGCTGACGTTGTAATCGGCGTTCCCGACTCAGGCTTAGATGCCGCTATCGGCTATGCCGAAGAGTCAGGTATTCCCTACGGCATAGGTTTCCTTAAAAACAAATACATCGGCAGAACCTTTATCGCTCCCGGTCAGAGTGTTCGTGAGGACAAGGTAAGAATCAAGCTTAACCCCATTGTGGACACCGTTAAAGATAAACGCGTTGTTATTATTGACGACTCTATCGTTCGCGGCACAACATGTGCAAGAATTATCAGACTTTTAAGAAATGCGGGTGCTAAGGAAATTCATCTTCGTTCCTCTGCTCCTAAGTTCTTAAACCCCTGTTACTACGGTACCGACATTGACTCCAGAGAAAATCTTATTGCCTGTAAGCACACAACTGAAGAAATCTGCGAGATTGTAGGTGCCGACACCCTTGGCTTCTTAAGCGTAGAAAACGTTAAGAAAATTGCTATTGAAGCAGGCGAGGACTGCTTCTGCACAGCATGCTTTGACAATATCTACCCCACAGAAATTCCCAAGGAAACAAAGAAGTACAGATACGAGGATAAAATCTCGGTTGCAAAAATGAAAGAAAACGAGGAGAAGAAATGAACAATTCAAGAAGTGAAAGCTACGCAGCAGCAGGCGTAGACATTACTGCAGGCTACAAAGCCGTAGAGCTTATGAAGTCCCACATCAAACGCACCAAAAACGAAGGCTGTCTTGATGATGTCGGAGGTTTTGGAGGTTGCTTCGGTCTTCCCACCGGTATGGAAGAACCCGTTCTGGTTTCGGGCACAGACGGTTGCGGTACCAAAGTAAAGCTTGCTATTATGATGGACAAGCACGACACCATCGGTATTGATGCTGTAGCAATGTGCGTAAACGACATCATCTGCACAGGTGCAAAACCCCTCTTCTTCCTCGATTATATTGCTTGCGGTAAGAACTACCCCGAAAAAATCGCGTCCATCGTCGGCGGTGTTGCCGAAGGCTGTGTTCAGTCAGGTGCTGCACTTATCGGCGGTGAAACCGCAGAGCATCCCGGCTTAATGCCTTTAGAGGATTATGACCTTGCAGGCTTTGCCGTAGGTATTGTTGACAAGAAGAAAATGATTGACAACACACAGATGAAGGCAGGCGACGTTATTATCGCTCTTCCCTCTACAGGTGTTCACTCCAACGGTTTTTCACTTGTAAGAAAAGTATTCGACATCGAAAACACCGACATTAACAGAACTTACGAAGAGCTTGGCGACAAGACTCTTGGCGAAACTCTTCTTACTCCTACAAAAATTTACGTTAAGCCTGTGCTGTCGCTTTTAGAGGAAGTTAAGATTAAAGGTATTTCTCACATTACAGGCGGCGGCTTTTATGAGAATATCCCCCGTTCAATCCCCGATGGCTTGGGTGCTAAGATTGATAAAAATGCAGTTAAGATTTTACCTATCTTCAGCCTTATCCAAAAAGAAGGAAACATAAGCGAGCGTGATATGTTCAACACCTTTAACATGGGTGTTGGTATGAGCATCATAGTAAGCAAAGAAGATGCTGACAAGGCTATTCAAATCTTAAAGGCAAACGGCGAAGACGCCTACTTAATCGGTGAAATTATTGAAAGCGACGAAAAGGTGATTTTATGAGCAAAGCAAAAATTGCTTGCTTAGTGTCGGGCGGCGGCACAAACTTAGGCGCTTTAATTAAAGCTCAGCAGAAAGGCGTGCTTAAAAGCGGCGAAATCGCCCTTGTAATTTCAAGCAAAGCTGATGCCTACGCTCTAACAAGAGCCCAAAACGCAGGCATCAAAACTGCAGTTGCCGTAAAAAAAGACCTTGGCTCTCAAGAAGCTTTTGAGGCTGAAATCAAAAGACTATTAAAGGAAAATAACATTGACCTTATTATCCTTGCAGGCTTTATGACCATCCTCAGTGCCGACTTCACCAAGGACTACCCCGACAGAATTATTAACGTGCATCCTGCTCTTATCCCTTCATTCTGTGGCAAGGGTGCCTACGGACTTAAGGTGCATGAAATGGCACTTGAGTATGGCGTAAAGGTAACAGGTGCGACGGTTCACTTTGTGAATGAAATCCCCGACGGCGGTAAAATTATTATGCAGAAAGCCGTAGCTGTTAAAGACGACGATACTCCCGAAACCTTACAGAAACGCGTAATGCGTTTAGCCGAGTGGAAAATTCTTCCCCTTGCGGCTGAAAAGGTATCGGCTGAAATTATAAGCAAAAAGTGAGGAATTATAATGGATATATATAAGATTAACAACATTGCAAAGCTTATCGAGGGTAACTCATATGTCGGCCGCGGTATCGTAATTGGTAAAACCGAGGACGGCACAAAGGCCCTTACTGCTTACTTTATTATGGGCAGAAGCAACAACAGCCGTAACAGAATTTTCGTAGAAAACGGCGATGAGGTTATTATTCACCCTTATGATGCTTCTAAGGTTGAAGACCCCAGCCTTATTATCTACTCCCCTATAAGAAAGTTTGAGAACAATCTTATTGTTACAAACGGCGACCAGACAGACACAGTTTACGATGGTCTTAAGGAGGGCAAGAGCTTTGCCGATGCACTCACTTCCCGTGAGTTTGAGCCTGATGCTCCTAACTTTACACCCCGAATCTCAGGTATGATGACTTTTGCAGATGATGACTTTACATATCAGATGAGCATTTTAAAAAGTGCCGATGCTGAGGGTACAGCTTGCAACAGATTTACATACAGCTACCCTGCTTTAAAGGGCCTCGGTCACTTTGTCCACACTTATGTATGCGACGGTGCACCTATTCCCACCTTCCAGGGTGAGCCTGAAAGAGTAGCTATCGGCAACGATATTGACGCATTTACAAACGAGCTTTGGAATGCACTTGATGCTGACAACAAGATTTCTCTTTATGTTCGCACTATTGACCTTAAGACAGGCGAAACAGAAAACAGAATGATAAATAAATTTGAGAAAGTTTAAGGAGTGTTTGAAATGAAAGAGTTTGAGCTTAAATACGGCTGTAATCCTAATCAGAAGCCCGCTAAGATTTTTATGGAAAACGGCAAGGACCTTCCTATTGAGATTCTCAGTGGCCGTCCCGGTTTTATTAACTTCCTTGATGCTTTCAACTCATGGCAGTTGGTTAAGGAAATCAAAGAGCAGTTAGGCGTTGAGGCTGCTACTTCCTTCAAGCACGTTTCTCCCACATCTGCAGCTATTGCAGTGCCTATGAGCAAGGAGCTTAAGCGTGCTACATTTACAGACGACATCGAGGGTCTTGACGATTCTCCCCTTGCAACTGCTTTTGCAAGAGCAAGAGGTACTGACAGAATGTGTTCTTTCGGCGACTGGATTGCACTTTCTGACGTTTGCGACGTAACTACTGCTACACTTATCAAGCGTGAAGTTTCCGACGGTGTTATTGCTCCCGGCTTTACTCCCGAAGCTCTTGAGATTTTAAAGAGCAAGCGTAACGGCAACTACAACATTGTTCAGATTGACAAAGACTATGTTCCCGAGGTTCAGGAGAAAAAGCAGGTATTCGGCATTACTTTTGAACAGGGCAGAAACAACTTTGAGATTAACAAAGAGCTTTTAAATAACCTTGTTACAAACAACAAGAATCTTCCAGATTCTGCTGTAAGAGACCTTATTATTTCTCTTATCACACTTAAGTACACACAGTCCAACTCCGTTTGCTTTGCAGTAGACGGTCAGGCTATCGGTGTTGGTGCAGGTCAGCAGTCAAGAATTCACTGCACACGTCTTGCAGGCGGCAAGGCTGACACATGGCAATTAAGACAGTGCGAGAAGGTTCTTAACCTTCCCTTTATTGAAACTCTCGGCAGATCCCAGAGAGATAACGTTATCGACGGCTATATTAACAAAAACGAAGAAAATGTATGTGCTGATGGCAACTGGCAGAAGTACTTTACCAGAAAGCCCGAGCCTCTTACTCAGGACGACATTGATGCACACCTTAAG
>JAFUPE010000017.1 GCA_017481395.1 Ruminococcus sp.
AAGGAAAACACAATTATCGTTGACGGCAGTGGTAACAAAGATATGATTTCAGCTCGTGTTTCCCAGATTCGCCAGCAGATTGAAACCACAACCTCTGATTTTGACCGCGAAAAGCTTCAGGAGCGTCTTGCAAAGCTTGCAGGCGGTGTTGCTGTTATTAAGGTTGGTGCCGCAACCGAAATCGAAATGAAGGAAATGAAGCTCAGAGTTGAGGACGCTTTAGCTGCTACTAAGGCAGCAGTTGAAGAAGGCATCGTAGCAGGCGGCGGTACAGCTCTTATTAACGCTATACCTGCTGTTGAGGCTGTAATCGCAAATGCTGACGGCGACGAGAAAACAGGTATGCAGATTGTACTTCGCGTACTGGATGAGCCTTTACGCCAGATTGCCGCTAACGCAGGTCTTGAAGGCTCTGTAATCGTTGAGAATGTTAAGAAGTCCGGTAAAGTAGGTTACGGCTTCAATGCACTTACCGAGGAATACACTGACATGATTCCCTCAGGTATTGTTGACCCCACAAAGGTTACACGTTCAGCCTTACAGAATGCCGCTTCCGTTGCTTCTATGGTTCTTACTACCGAGTCTTTGGTAGCTGACATTAAAGAGCCTCCCGTAGCGGCTCCTGCTGCACCCGATATGGGCGGAATGTACTAATTTATTATAAATTGCCGACGGCTTTATACCGTCGGCTTTTTTGTTGACTTTTGCCGTTATTGCAGTTATAATTAAACTATCAATTTTTGGCGGTGTAAATTATGAAAAAGTTAGCCTTTCTCCTTATGCTTTTACTTGTTCCTGTACTGCTTTTCGGCTGTAATAAAGCTGATGAAGACACTAAAGACGTAGATATGGATTTGGTAGGTGCATGGCAGTTAGAGGACGAAGATCAGATTGAATATTATATCTTCACAGAAGATTCCAAGGTGCGTATTGCACGCGGTACGGTTTATTTCGAGGGCGATGCAACCTTTGTAAAGTACGCCGACGGAAGCCGCAAGTATTTCTCTAATTTTTACTATATGTCAGGCGAGCTTAACTATACTGTAGAGGGTGACACCGTAACCTTTGACGACGGTGCCGGTACTGTTCAGGTGCTTAAGAAAGCCGATTATAGTTCTCCTGAGCTTAAGATATACGAGGACTTTAATTCAAAAAATCCTCTTGTAGGCACATGGTATAACGAAGAATATAATGATACCTACACCTTTAATGCTGACGGTACTGCAAGCTACAGCATGGATTTTGCAGAGCTTGAATATGCTTCGCATATTGATTATACATATAACGAAAAAGACGGCACTATCTACTTTACCTACGATGCCGGTGCAGGTTCTCAGGAGATTACAGATACCTATACAATCGCAGGTGATGTATTAAGCATAGCCGGCAGCGGAGAGTATACCCGTCAATAATGCATAAAAATGCATAAATATGCATGCGCAATCTATCTTATGGCAAAAATGAATTCCCCTTGGCATACCTTTGTTCAAAAGTGCAAAGGTTTGCGAGGGGATATTTGCTGTTGTTTATTGTAATATTATACAAAACAAAGGTACTAAAATCGTCAATATAGGTCAAACGTACGATTTTAAAAATATTTACACAAAAAGCTTGCATAAATATACATGTTGTGCTAATATTTATGCATACCAAATAAAATATCGGAGGCATTATTATGAATAACAAAAAAGAATTCAAAAAGGTCGTACTTGCTTACAGCGGCGGTCTTGATACTTCTATCATCATTCCTTGGCTTAAGGAAAACTATAACAATCCCGAGATTATCGCTGTTTCAGGTAACGTTGGTCAGGCTGACGAGCTTGAGGGTTTAGAGGAAAAAGCAATCAAGACTGGTGCTACAAAGTGCTACATTGAAGACCTTACAGAGGAATTCCTTACAGATTACGTGTTCCCCTGCGTACA
>JAFUPE010000018.1 GCA_017481395.1 Ruminococcus sp.
ACTGCAAGCTAGAGGCAACCCTTGAACTCATCCTCTAACTGCTCGGGAGTACACATAAGATGACCCTCAGAAATTGTAAACTGACGTACACGGATAAGACCGTGCATTTCTCCGCTGGCTTCGTTTCTGAAAAGAGTGGAGGTCTCGTTATATCTTAAGGGCAAGTCTCTGTAAGAGCGACCTCTGTTAAGATAAGCCTGATACTGGAAGGGGCAAGTCATAGGACGAAGAGCAAATACCTCTTTATCCTTTTCTTCGTCGTCCAATACGAACATACCGTCCTTATAGTGGTCCCAGTGACCGCTGATTTTATAAAGGTCAGACTTTGCCATGTAGGGAGTTTTTGTTAAAAGCCAACCGCGACGCTGTTCTTCATCCTCAACAAAACGCTGAAGAAGCTGAATAATTCTGGCACCCTTGGGAAGAAGTATTGGTAAGCCCTGACCGATAACCTCTGATGTTGTGAAGAGTTCAAGCTCACGACCTAATTTATTGTGGTCGCGAAGACGAGCCTGCTCGACCATTTCGAGATACTCGGTAAGCTGTGAAGCCTTGGGGAAAGCAATACCGTAAACACGGCACATCTGTGCATTTTCTGCATTACCACGCCAATATGCACCTGTGCAGTTAGTAAGCTCAATAGCCTTTAAGGCAGCAACCGACATAAGATGAGGGCCTGCACAAAGGTCGGTAAAATCGCCCTGCTTATAGAATGTAAGCTTGTCACCTTTTTCGATGTGCTCTTTGGCTAATTCTACTTTGTAGTCCTCGCCCATATCGGAAAGCATCTTAACAGCTTCGTCAGCATCAAGCTCAAATCTCTCAAGCTCGATACCTTCTTTGACGATTTTCTTCATCTCTGCCTTGATTTTTTCTAAATCCTCGGGAGAAAATGCTTTATCTACTTCAAAGTCGTAGAAGAAGCCGTTTTCGATAGAAGGGCCGACGCCAAGCTTAGCATTAGGATAAAGACGCTTAACTGCCTGAGCAAGCACGTGGGAGCAGGTGTGCCAGAAAGCCGCCTTACCCTCTTCGTCGTCAAATGTAAGAAGCTCTAATTTTGCATCATTATTCAAAGCTGTGCGAAGGTCACATACAACACCGTCAATTTTGCATGCACATACTGCCTTGTAAAGACCTGCACCTAAGCCTTTAGCAATTTCAGCGGCAGTTATACCGGCGTCATACTCGTTAACTACGCCGCCTTTAAGCTCTACTTTAATCATCATAATCATCCTTTCGAAAAAATACCATAAATAAAAAACCGCCCGATAATTCTTAATAAGAATAATCGGGACGGTGTAAAATACAACGTGGTTCCACCCAACTTCGGCAGAAAGCCTGCCCTTAAAAGCTATAACGGAGCTTAACCGCCGTACCATTTCCTGTACGGACTCAGGGGTGGTATCCCAAAGTTCTTTATCAATCTGCCATTTCAGCTAACAGGCAAACTCTCTTTTGATTAGTTTACTCGGGCATTGTCCCCATCAACGATTTATGTGAAATTATAATAATTATATCACGACAAATTTAAAAGTCAACAGCTTTTTACAAGAGTCCTGCCAGCATTTTTTGGATATACGTGGCATCACGAACATTAATTTTGCCGTCGAAGTTACACTCTGCCCTTAGCTTTTCCAAGTCGCTCAGTTCAACAAGGCTTGCGGCAAACTTCTGTATATAGGTGGCATCGCGGATATTAACCTTGCCGTCTGTGTTTGCGTCGCCACACTGCAAAGTTTTTATGGCGTTATCTGTGCAGTAGCTATAAACATAAGAGCCTTCAATACAAGAAACCGTAAGGTTGTCAGTACCCTTAAAAGCATCTGTTCCGATAACGCTCAGGCTGTTGCTTGCTGACAAATCCGTAAGCTTCGTGCAATTTAAAAAGGCGCTGTCCCCTATTGAATTGATATTCAAGGGAATGTTTACATACTCTAAAGCTGTACAGTTTGCAAAGGTACCTCTTGGAATATCGCCAAAGTTTTTAAACTCTGCTTTTTCAAGGGAGCTACATCCATAAAAAACACTTTCACCCAGAAGCGTTACATTCTCGGGAATTGTTGCCGATTTTAACGCCTTACATTTTGCAAAAGCCTCTTTGTCAATCATTATAAGGCTGTCGGGCAGGTCTATGGTTTGCAGGTTAGCACAGTTCATAAAAGCACGCTCACCAACCGAACAAACACCCTCAGGCACAGTAACCTTAATAATATCCGAATTAGAATAAAATGCACAGCCTGTAATATGCTTTACTGTATCGGGCACTGTTGCTTCAGCTTCATTACCCTTATACTGCAATAAAAATCCGTTTCCGATTATTACAAAGTCATCCTTTGAATTATTAATCATCTTTGTGCCGCTGAATGCAAGGGGGCCGATATCAGAAACATTGCTGCCAATTATTACATCCGAAAGGTTTGTACACCTATAAAATGCACCTTCACCGATAACATTCAGCGAATCGGGAGTTTTAAGAGTAACAAGAGAGGTGTTGTCAGCAAAAGCATAGGGTGCAATCATCCTGACGCCGTCGGGAATTTCAGCATCACCGCTGATATTGCCGCCCAAGAGGACACTTCCGAGGATTTTAAGCTTAGAGCCGCTGTCAGCAAGGAAAGGTGTATTATAAAAAGAATAAGCACCCGAGAAGCCGATATTTTCGCCGCCTGTTACCTCTTTTAAAGAGGTACAGCCGTAAAACGCTTCATTTCCGATAGCCTGAACCTTATTGTGAAGGTTTAGCTTGCTGATATTTATGTTACCCTTAAACGCACCGTCTGCAATATAATACACGTCATCAGGGATTGTAACGGTTGTAGCGTTACCTGAAAAGGAAAGCAAAACACCGTTTTCTACAATAAAGTCGCCTGCGGCATCTGTGGACAAAACATAAAGCGGGCACAATGAAACTACGAATATTAATATCAAAGCCAGTATTTTCTTCATAATAATCACCAAATAAAAAGAGGCGGATAACCGCCTCTAAGGATTATTTTTTATCAGCGTCGCCGCCCTGAATACTGATAATAAGGCGGTCTATCTCATCAAGGCGAGCCTCATAGCTGTCTTTAGCTTTACTCATCTGCTCAGCGGTTTCGTTACCTGTATTGCTGATTACAAAGTCTTCTGTATCGCTTGCCTGCGAATTATAGCCGGTATTGCCGTCTACCTCGTCAAGACCTACTACGTACTCGTCGCGAACGGCGTGCTGATGTGTAGTTTTTTCGCTTGTTACAGGATATTTACTTTTATCAACAGAGCGTTTTTTTGTTGTATTCACAGCAACATTTTCGCTTTCAATATACATATCTTCGGTCTCCTCGTTGTTATCAAAATAACTGCCGTAATCGGGTTTGATTTCCTGTTCGGCAGGCACAGATTCGGGTTCTGCAGTAAGGTCGGGCTCAGTAATTTCAAGCTCTACACTTGAAATATCGTCGTAGAACTTTTTCATATTCTGATTGATCTCGCTTTCAACGGCGTCGTCTTCATCAGAAGCATCAGTAAGAATTACCTCTTCCTCTACAGCAGGGGCAACCGCCTCTTCTTGGTCATCGGCTTCGCCCTCTTCTGCCTCTAACTCGGGTACGAACTGTTCATCCTTAGTTTTTGACATAAAGCTGAGCTCAGCGATAAACGAAATAATATAAAGACCTATAAAACCGCTTGTAACAGCATCAAGGTAGTCAAACATTGATGCACCCTGTGTATTAAGAACCTTACCTACAACGGAAAGTGCATAAACCACAGAAGCCACTGAAGCAGGTGCACCCCAGTAAATAGCGGCTTTTACAGGATTTTTGCCGTTAATAAGGGAAACAACCATCATAGCATACATAAAGAAGATGGCAAGGCATACATACATTACCAAATCCATAGTCTCAGCCATAGCAACGGGCTGGGCGGTATGGCTCATAAACCTTGAAAGAAGGTGTACGCCACACCATAAAGGAATCGAAAGGTACAGAAGTGCTACGTTAGATTTAGTGTTTGACGCTGTGCAGTGGTTGATGCCGACAAGCAAAAGTGCAATTGCGGCAAGAGCCGAAGCACAAACCAAGATTATATCCATTGCACCTAATGGTGTGCCTCTGAAGCTTTCTGCAACAGTTGCGGCTGTATCGCCTGCAAGTGAAAAAGCGGCAATAACACCGCATACCCCTGCGGCATAGTTATGCCTTAATATGTGTACCGGTGAGGTTTTTCTGTCAAACAAAGAAAGAATAAAGAACAAACCAAACAAGGCAACAATGGCAATAAGAATAATTTCGGATATGCCGTTTGTGTCCATACCGAAAAAGCTCTGAGCACCTTCGGGATTTAACGCAGTAAAAAGCTCTATGCCTGCTGCAAGAATAAGAACGGGGATTAAAATAATCCAATTTATTATAGCTTTCATTTAAGGCTCCTTTTCTTTAATAAGCTTTCCTGTAATAATTCAAAATACAGATAAATAAATATTCTTTAGAGCAATCCTTTTACAGATACTATTGTAGAACAAACGGACTTTATTGTCAAGGTGAAAGAAAGCATCAACTTAAAATTTAAAGTTAAGAAACGGTGAACATTATGAGGAAGGCATTAATATTCTGCACTATTATGTTTATTATTCTGGCGGCGGCTCCCCTGCTTACATCATACATATCCAAAGATAACAGAGACTTTAAAAAAACAGAAAGTACAAGCATATCAGTTAAAAACGCAATTGATGAAGATTATATTATTCAATACACAGCCTCGATTACTGACGAGAATTTTTGTGACGAAGGACTGAAAGCGGCACTAAGCATCGCAAAAAACAACACGCGTTACTTCGAAACAGAAGGCAAAGAAAAAGACAATATCCCCACCGAAGTTAGCTCAAATGAATTGTTAAATAGAATAAAAAATCTTTACAATGACGTTGACGTAAGCATTGAGTATAAAAGTGAAATAGTTTACATTCCCGTTTCATCACTTTCAGTCGGGTTTACAAAGGCAAACGAAACATATCCATATATGGAGTCGGTTGCTTCGCCTTGGGACACCTTTAACGAAAAATTTATTTATGACAAAGATTACTCGGCTGGCGTAAGTATGGAAGGGATTAATTATCTTTGTAATGAAAAAATGAGTTATAAAGAAGCACTTAAGTGGTATTTGCCGGAATTTGATATAAAATAAAGCTCCTCTTACGAAAAGAGGAGCAATAATTTACATTCTGCGGTGTCGCTTAACACGACGCTGTTTTTTCTTCTGGCGTACATTGCTTAAAAGTGCAAAATAAACAACTAAAAGTATTACGGCAACAATCATAGCTACCCAGAACTGCCACGAAAGCAGGATATTTTTTAAGATGTGCATTGTATAAGCAACATCACTTTTTGCAACGTCCTCGTCAGCTACAAGGTTAACCTCCTGCACTAGCTCATCCTGATAGAAAACCGAGGCTGTACCGATAATGTCGCCCTTTTTAACAGGGGCGTCATAGCTTAAAGGGGCATTAGGAGTTATTTCAACATCCTCTACCTTATAATTCTTTGGAAGAATGCTGTTAACATTTTTGTCGGGATACAAGTGAATTGACTCATCACCTGCAGAAAAGTTGATATCAACCTCACAAACAGGGGTATCAATGCTTACAAGTCTTGTGAATTCAAGCTCTAAAAGTGCCCAACGCATAAGGCTTCTGGCGTCTTTCATAGCTCCGTTAATGCCCGAATCGTCATAAGGTGCACCCATACAGATACACATATAGGCATAACCGTCGGCTACTGCTGTGGTTGCAATACATCTGCCAGCTTCTTCGGTGGTACCTGTTTTAATACCCTTAGCGTAGGTGTAATAATATTCACCGCCGCGGTTAACGTCGATAAGGTAGTTTGTTGTTACCAAGGGGTAATCGTCACCCTCGCAGTAATATGTGGCGGTGTCGGTTATTTCGGAGAAGTACGGAAGCGTTAAAGCGTAGGAAGCCATTGTGTAAATATCGTAGGCGGTAGAATAATGGTCGGGGTCGTGAAGTCCATGGGGATTTACGAAATGGGTATCTTCTAAGCCTAATTCCTGAGCCTTTTCATTCATGGCATCTACGAAAAGCTCAATATCTCCCCCACCGATATAGTCCGCAAGAACTAATGCGGCGTCATTACCTGAGGAAACCATAAGGCAGTAAAGCAAGTCAATAACCTTTACTTTTTCGCCGATTTTGTAGTCAAGACCTGACATAGAGCTTCCTGTACCGCTTAAGAGGTCTATTACATCCTGCTTGATTTCTACCCTTGTATTCTCAACATCGTCTATATTCTCTACTGCAACAATGTAGGTCATAATCTTGGTTAAAGATGCAGGAAAGCGTCTTTCGTGGCTGTTTTTTTCAAAAACAGGAACGCCTGTGTCCATATTAACAAGAAGTATTGTGTCAGAGTAAAGCTTAGCCTCGGCATCCTCCCACGCAGAGTAATCGTAGGTAACGGCAGATGCACTAAAGGTACAAGCCAAAAGCAAAATAAATATGCAAATATAGGAAAATATACGAATTATTCTTTTTTTCATAGAAAAATTGCCTCTCTTGTGATATTATATTGATTATACAATATTACGACAGTCTTTTCAATGTCAAATTTAAAATTTGAGAGAGGGATTTTGCTTTGATATATATTACCGGTGATACACATGGAGATATTAAGCGTTTTAAATCAAGGAATGCTAAAAAGCTTACAAAAGACGATATCTTAATAATTTGCGGTGATTTTGGCTTTTTGTGGGACGATTCCGAAGAAGAACAGAAAAAGCTTGACTTTTTAAACCAACAGAAGTATCAGATTCTTTTTGTAGACGGAACTCACGAAAATTTTAAGAAAATTGAAAATATGCCTTTGGTAGATTTATATTCAGCCAAAGCTCATAAAATAAGCAGAAACATTTATCACCTTTGCCGAGGCGAGATTTATAATATAGACGGAAAGTTTCTCTTTGCGTTTGGCGGTGGTGTAAGCCCTGATTTAGAACAGCTTTTGGACAACGGCACATGGAGCGAGCGAGAGATGCCTACAGACGAAGAAATGCTTTATGCTGTAGAAAACCTTAAAAAATTCAACTGCGAGGTAGACTACATTGTAACTCACGAAGCAAATGCAACCCACAAACATAAAATCTGGAGAAACTGTAAGACAAACCCTGTTAACCTTTTCTTGGAACAGCTTTGCAGTGAGGTAAGATACAAAAAATGGTTTTTCGGAAATTTGCACGCAGACTTTGCTTTGAGCGATAGCATTTTTTCAGTATTTGAGGAAATTGTGCCTATTGATGAGGTAAGAAAGAGCAGAAAGTTTTAACATAAGTTAAGGGTCGGTGATTAGTGTCACCGACCCTAATTTATTAAATATTATGTTTATAAATCAAAACCAACCCGCCGTTAATAAAAGTTTACCTCTATATTACGCCATCCAAAGGCAAAATGCCCACCGTGGCAAACGGGTCAGTTCATTTGTGTGCCTGTTGTTTTAAACAGACGCTTTATATTACCTTTTAGCCCTTTGAGTTCAGGTGCTGATAAATCGGGAGAAAACTCCAAAACATCCATAGCCGCCGAAGAACTTTCGGAAAGAGAAGAAAAGTCGCTTAAATCAGCAATATTAAGCTGAGGCAAGCCATGCTGACGGCTACCGAAAAAGTCACCGGGGCCGCGAAGCTTCAAATCTTCGTCCGCTATAATAAATCCGTTGTCGGTTGTACACATTACAGAAAGCCTTCCGGCACTTTCCTCGGATTTATTGTCGGAAACAAGGATGCAGTACGAACTGTACTCTCCCCTGCCTACTCTGCCTCTTAACTGATGCAGCTGAGAAAGTCCGAATCGTTCGGCGTTTTCTATCATCATTACCGAGGCATTTGGCACATCAACGCCAACCTCGATAACAGTTGTAGCAACCAAAATCTTAAGTTCCCCTTCGGCGAACTTACGCATAGTGATTTCTTTATCATGAGGCTTCATTTTACCGTGGATAATTCCAACAGGCAAATCGGCAAATTCTCCTAACATAAGCTCGGCGGCGTACTCCTCGGCAGAGGCTACAGGAAGCTCGCCTTCCTCAACAAGCGGGCAAACAATATAAGCTTGCCCGCCTGCGGCAATTTCACTTCGGATAAAATTAAATGCACGATTACGCTTAGAGCTGTCTATAAGCATTGTACGGATTTTTTGCCTGCCCTTGGGAAGCTCGTCAATTATCGAAACATCCAAATCACCGTAAAGCACCAAGCCCATTGTACGGGGAATGGGAGTAGCACTCATAACAAGTAAATGCACACCCTTTCCTTTGGAAAGAAGCTTGGTTCGCTGAGCAACACCAAAGCGGTGCTGTTCGTCGGTTATGGCTAAAGCAAGATTATTAAACACCGTTTTATCGGTTATAAGGGCGTGAGTGCCGATGATAATTTGTGCTGTGCCATCTTCTATATATTTTCTGGCGTTTTTCTTCTGAGATTCTTTCATTGAACCTGTCAGAAGCATAATATTGATGTCGGTGCCTTCAAAGAATTTTGATAGAGTATTATAATGCTGTTCAGCTAAAATTTCGGTAGGAGCCATAAACGCCGCCTGAAATCCGCATTTTACTACGGAGTAGCATACAGCGGCGGCAACGGCTGTTTTACCCGAACCAACGTCGCCCTGCACAAGACGATTCATAGGATATTTGCCCTTTGTGATGTCCAGCATACAATCTTCTACTGCTTTTTTCTGAGCATTTGTAGGAGCAAATGGCAGTTTTGCAAAGAACTCCTCGGTATAATCCTTTGGAATATGTATGGGAGTTGCTGTTGCTTTGCGGCTTTTGATGGAACGCAATCCCAGATTAAGGGTTAAAAGCTCCTCGAACACAAGGCGGTAACGAGCCTTTTCCATATCCGATTTATTCTTCGGAAAGTGCACGTTAACCATAGCTGTGCGTAAATCGCAAAGCTTATATTTTTCACGTATAAACAAAGGTATGGGGTCGTTGACCTTCTCGGGCAGAAGCTTTAGCGCTTCTTTTACAAATCTTTGCAACTGCTTGTTGGAAATACCTGCGGTAAGATTATATACAGGGTGAAGTCCCAGACCTGAGCCAACAGGAGAAAACGTAGGTGCAATCATTCTGAGCCCTGACTTACCTCTGTCCACCTTGCCATGAAAGTAATACTCCTCGCCCATCTTAAGCATTGAGGAAATATATTTATTATTAAAATAAATAAGGTCAATTGCACCGGTATCGTCAGCAATAATTGCGTTTAAAATTATTCTTCCGCCGGTTATACGTGTTGTAGCAAAAGAAGTTGTAAGCTTAGCCTTTATAAGAACTGTGCCGTTTAAAAACGGAGTAATAGGCTGCGGATTGCTCCAGTCTTCGTAGGAACGCGGATAGTAGCATAGAAGCTGACCTACGGAATATATACCCAATTTATGTAAAAGAGACGCTGTAGCTTCGCCTACACCCTTCAGGGAATTTACAGGTATTTCAAAAAGTGATGCCATACTATCCACCTCCACATACAAAAACAAAAGGCAGGTCTTAGCTGACCTGCCTTTATTATATAACTTTTACTGCTCTTTTTCAATACCAAGGATGTAATAGTAAACAGGCTGACCGCCTTCAACAAGGTTAATGTCAACGTCTTTACCATACTTAGCCTCTAACTCGGCAACTGCCTCGTTGGCTTCATCCTCAGAGATACCCTCGCCGTAAATAAGTGTAACGAAAGTAGAATCCTTATCAATCATATTCTTTGCAAGCTTCATAAGAGCCTTGTTGGGGGTCTTGTCGCTTACTGTAAGCTTGCCGTTATCAAGAGCGATAATGTCGCCTTCTTTAATCTTCTTCATACCGAACTCGGAATCACGAGCCGCAAAAGTAACCTGACCTGTGCTAACAGTTGAGAAAGCGTCCTGCATAGCACCCTTATTGATAATTGCGTCACTATCGGGGTCGAAGGCAAGCATTGCGGTAATACCCTGAGGAATTGTCTTTGTGGGAAGGATAACTACCTCTCTGTCCTCAACGATTTTTGCAGTCTGCTCAGCAGCCATAATGATGTTTTTGTTGTTAGGAAGAACGAAAACAGTCTTGGCAGGAGTAGCCATAACTGCGGCGTAAATATCATCTGTGCTGGGGTTCATGGACTGACCGCCAGATACAACGTTGTTACAGCCGAGGTCAGTGAACAGTGCCTCGAGTCCGTCACCGGCGGCAACAGCAACAAAGCCCATTTCCTCTGTAGGCTCCTGAGGCTTTAATACCTTTTTCTTAGCCTTTTTCTTGTTATTCTCAGCCTTTGCATTCTCGTGCTGCTGCTTCATATTCTCAACCTTAACTGTGAGAAGCTGACCATAGCCGAGACCCTTCTGAAGAGCATTACCGGGGTCTTCTGTATGAACGTGTACCTTGATAATTTCTTCGTCGTCTACTACAACTACGCAGTCGCCGATTGTCTCAAGATATGCACGTAAATCCTCAACAGGAGTTTTAACCTCGGCATCTCTGCCAACGATAAACTCTGTGCAATAAGTAAAGTTAATAACCTCGTCAAACTCGGCGGCGGCACTGCGGAATGCATCCTCAGACTCGGTAGACTCGTTAATCTCTTTGCCTGTGTTTTCAATCATAACACCGTCGCGGATAACGGAAAGCATACCCTCGAAAATTACGAGTAAGCCTTTACCGCCTGCGTCTACTACGCCTGCCTTCTTTAAAACAGGAAGGAGCTCGGGGGTTCTGTTAAGAGATTCCTCAGCAGCTTCAACAATTACCTCGAAAACCTCGGCAGGGTCGTTTGTCTTCTTAACAGCCTTTGCACTTTCCTCGAAAGCTTCGCGAGCAACTGTAAGAATTGTACCCTCAGTAGGCTTCATAACAGCCTTATATGCGGCGTCTACGCCAAGACCGAGAGCCTTAGCCAAATCCTTGCCGCTTGCCTCAGACTTACCCTCGAGACCCTTTGCAAAGCCTCTGAAAAGAAGAGAAAGGATAACGCCCGAGTTACCGCGGGCACCTCTGAGCATTGCAGAAGCAGTAGCCTTTGCAACCTCGCCTGCGTTTGCTGTGTCAAGAGCCTCCAAAGCCTTTACAGCAGCGGAAATAGTCATTGACATATTTGTACCTGTATCACCATCGGGAACAGGGAAAATGTTAAGGTCGTTAATTCTGTCACACTGTGAGCAGATGTTGTTTGCACCGGAAATAATAGCTTGCTTTAAAATTGCACCGTTTACCATAATTTCGCACATCCTTTTTTTATTTGCACAGAATTGCACATTTTAATTTTTCTTCATTATAAACGTAAAGCGGAGTCGAATCAAGTTGTATGTTGAAAAATTGGTTGTTTGCATAATTTAACCAAAATTACACCTCAACATTTAGCACAAATTACTTGGTTATTCTACCGAGATTCTTTCAACTCCAAGACATTTACCTGTTGAATTATCTATGTCAAAAATTACAGCATCAAGCTTATAAGGATTCTGGGCGATTTCAAACCTTACGGGAAGCTTACACTTTAACTTTTCGATAATAAGCTCACTTTTAATGCCTAATACAGAGTTTTTTGGTCCTGTCATACCTACGTCGGTTATAAAACCAGTACCATTCGGCAAAATCTGCTCGTCGGCAGTCTGCACATGTGTATGAGTACCGAATATAGCCGAAACCCTGCCATCAAGATAGTGAGCAAGGGCACCCTTCTCCCCTGTTGCTTCTGCGTGAAAATCTACAATTGTTATTTTAGTATCCACATTTTGGAGCACCTTATCCATGGTTTCAAAGGGGCATGCAAGGTTGTCGCCGAAATAAACATTGCCCATAAGATTGATAACAGTAATCTGAGCTCTGCCTAAATCAAGCACACACACACCTGCACCGGGGGTTGAGGCAGTGGGATAATTTACGGGACGGATTATGAAGGGACTTTCGTCAAGGTAAGAGTAAATTTCTTTACGCCTGAAGGTGTGATTACCCAGAGTAATAACATCTACCCCCGAAGCAAAGAGGCTATCGGCAGAGGTTGGCAACACGCCGTTACCGTCGGCTGAATTTTCGCCGTTACAGATAACCGCATCTATTTGGTAATGTTTTTTTAGCGACGGCAGTTTTTCGCGGACAAAGGCACAGCCCTTACTGCCTACTACGTCTCCTATGCAAAGAATCCTCATAAAATCGCCTCCGTTTTACTTTAAATAATATTATAACATATTCATTCAAAGTTTACAACGAGATTTTCTTTAACCGCTATATCCTCATTACAAATAACCTTTGTGTTTAGTGTGTAGGTGCCTCCATTTCTAAACAAATCACTTTCTTCGGATACTATTATCGCTTCGTTTAAGTTAAACAGCTTAAATAAAGCGAGGTCGGTATTAAGTATATTTTCTGCCTCTTTATCTGTTAAATTTTTCGTTGTTTGCTTATAGGAGCACAGGTGCTCAATGTGTTGAGTTACAGGCACAGGATTTTCATAAAGATGTAGCTGTTTGCTTTCGGTAAACGAAGAAAACGGAACAACCTCGGGGGTAAAGGATACCGGTAAATCAAACCATAAAAAGCTTAAAGAAGACCTTTTGCTCTTTTCACTTGGCATAAAACATTTTGTAGCTTCATCAACCGTTGCAGTAAAGTTGTAGGTTGTTTTAGCAATAATTTCGGCATCGGCATCTACAAAATGAAGCTCATCCAAGGCATTTATGTACATTCCGCTTACTAAAAGCTGGCCCTTGCTGACAGCAGAACCTGCCGTAACCTCGGCAGTACCTCGTCGGACGTTTGTACTTAATATTATACCGTCAGCAGAAGCTTTTATGTTTGAATAATCCGAGCTATACTCCGAATCCGGCACCAAGGCTTTTTCTTTAATTTCTACCTCGGCGTGAGTGCCCATAAGGTTAATTGACATCCACCCTATTTCGTCAAATTCAAGCAAAAGCTTGCGTTCAATTTTATGAAGGTCAAGACTACCCTTGAATTTTCCCACCGAAAATCCTGCATCACACAGTGTATTCAAGACCGCGGTTTCGCTTAGGGTCTCAGCTCCGTTAAGCTCAATAGTCCAGACGAAGTTTTGCATAACAATAGAAATTACTAAAAACAGCAACGCACCCACAACTATTCCCCAGCGATGCCTGTGGCGGTAGATTACAAAGGGCAAGCCGTGTCGACTGATAATTTTAAGTCTGACACCTGTACGCCTTGCAATAGGACGGATAACCCTGTAGTCGGAAATCACCATAGAGGCGTAAAGCACACCTCCCTCAGGCTTTGCATCAAAAATACCTATACCACTTTTAAGGCTGAGGTTAATGAACCTTTCGGGAAATCTACCAATTGTTTTAAAGGTTACAAAGCCTCTTAAAAATCTGATAAGTTGTAATAGCAAAATATCACCTTAATCCGAAAATCCTATGTTAAGTATAAAGCCCTCAATAGTTAGTGCTGTGGGCGAAATACACTTTAAAGCAAGGTGTCTGCCCTCGAATGAAACAATAAAGCTTTCTACTGCTACTCTGATACACTCGGTAGAATATTCAAGAACGCCCTTGCTTCCTTCCAAGGTAGCGGTAGTATTACCGTCAAGCTCTATGTGACATTTCCCTTTTAAAAAATCCATTGGAGAAAATCTGATGCCGTCTTTGCGGTTTTCCTTGGCTTTTTCCTTTGGCATATAAAAACCTCCCTTTGATTTTAATAATTTTTATGCAGAAAGGCTCATATATATTATTCGGTGAGAGTAATGAATTTTTTTAAATGCGTCAGTAAAACCAAAGCCGCTTTAATATGGGTAGGAGTACTGTCGTTCATTTCGGGACTGTTTATATTTTCTACAGAATGCAAGGACGGAGCAACAAACGGAGTTCTTTTATGCCTTGGGGTGTTGGTGCCTTCGCTGTTTCCTTTCTTTATACTATCCTCATTTTTAGCAGAAAGCGAAATCCTTGACTGTCTTTCGCCTGTGTTAAACCCTGCGGCAAAGCTAATACTGGGTACAAGAGGAATCTGCCTTGTGCCTGTAATTCTGGGGGTTGTAGGCGGTTATCCCGTAGGAGCAAGGGCAATATCGGCACTTTACGCCAAAGGCAGTATTGATAAAAACGAAGCCGACAGGCTAAGCTGTATTTGCTGTTCCGCGGGACCGGGGTTCTTAGTAACCTTTGTAGGAGTTTCTTTGCTAAATAGTAAAGAGGCGGGAATTATTCTGCTTTCATCTCAGATAATAAGTATAGCTGTACTTTGCGTGCTTTCAAGATTTATATTCGGAAAAGGCGAAACAAATAACGAAAAACCGTTGAACAAACCTAAAACAAGTGTGTCTGAGGTGTTGGTAAGCTCGGTAAATTCAGCTGTTAAATCAGCTGCCGGTATGTGCGGCTTCGTAATAGCCTTTTCGGTTATCTGCAACGTGCTTACCGAAGGCTTTGGAGTAAGCAATGCTCTTGGTAAAATATTTATATCGACTCTTGAAATCACCACAGGAGTAAGCATGATTTCGGGAGAGGTTAGCTTAGAGCTTTTGTCAGCATTAACAGGCTTTGGGGGAATCTGCGTGCACCTGCAGATTTTCAGAGAGCTTAAGGGTGTAGAATTTTCGAAGGTAAGATTTTACATTTTTAGACTGATTCAATGCGGAATTTCTTTAGTGTCGGCAAAATTACTACTTCTTGTATTTCCTGTAACCGAAGAGGTTTTCTCTACAATATCAAAACCACCCGAGGTTACCTTTTATTCAGGTATAGTCGGGTGTGTAGCTTTGGTTGTTACATCAGTAATTTTTATTATAGCTTTGAGAAATAAGCAGTTATCTTAACGGAGGTATGTTTATGTGCGGAATAGCAGGACTCATAAGCAGGGTTAAAAGCATGGAGTATAAAGAAAGTATTGCTCCAAAAATGCTTAATACGCTTTTAAGGCGAGGGCCTGACGAAGGTGGTGTGTACGTTGACGAAGAAGCACTTTTGGTTCACAGGCGTCTTGCGGTAGTAGACATTGAAAACGGAAAACAGCCTATGCACTACTGCAGAGGCAACGAACATTACGTGCTTGTATATAACGGCGAGCTTTATAATACCGAAGAGGTAAGAAAAGAGCTTGAAAACTGCGGTTATGCATTTGAAAGCCACTCTGACACCGAGGTGGTTCTTAAGGCTTACGTAGAGTATAAGGAAAAGTGTGCTGAGAAATTCAATGGTATTTTTGCCTTTGCTGCTTACGAATGCCACAGCAAAAAGCTGTTCCTTTGCAGAGACAGAATAGGAGTTAAGCCTCTGTTTTATTGCCACAAAGGCAGCGAGCTTTCCTTCGGTTCAGAGATTAAATCTGTGCTCAGCTCGGGGCTTGCCACAAGCGAGGTAAACGAACAGGGTCTTTATGAGATTTTCTTTTTAGGTCCTGCAAGAACCTCCGGTGTAGGAATTTTTAAGGATATTGAGGAAATCAAGCCCGGCGAATACGGGGTTTTCAGCGACGGCAGGCTTTATAAAAATCAGTATTTTAAGATTGAAGCCAAGGAGCATCCACATAACGAAAGCGAAACAGTTGAATACACAAAGTGGATTATAGAGGACGCTATTAAGCGTCAGCTTGTATCTGACGTACCCTTGTGCACCTTTCTTTCGGGAGGACTTGACAGCAGTATTATAACAAACTGTGCGTCTAAATCTGCTTTGGATAAGAGCGAAAGAATTCACAGCTACTCGGTAGAATACCGCGACAACGAAAAATATTTTAAGAAAAGCCTTTTTCAGCCTAACCGCGACTATGAGTTTATTAAGCTTATGTCAAAACACTCTGACACATGGCATCACGAGGTTATTATAGACAACACACTTTTGGCAGAGGCTCTTACAGATGCAACAATGGCAAGAGATTTGCCGGGCATGGCAGACGTGGACTCTTCTCTGCTTTTATTCTGTAAAGAAGTAAAAAAACAATTTACCGTTGCCTTATCGGGAGAATGCGCCGACGAGCTTTTCGGTGGGTACCCTTGGTATCACAGAGAAGAAATATTGTTTGAGGACAGTTTTCCTTGGTCGAGAAGTCAGGATATACGAGAAAGTATATTAAAGAAAAACGTGCTTAAAAACGGTAAGGAGTACGTAAGAAGCAGGTATCTTGACACAATCAGCAAAACCGACAAGTTACCTACAGACAGCAAGCTTGAGGGCAGAATGCGGGAAATGTTTATGCTTAACTTCAACTGGTTTATGCAGTGCTTACTTGACCGCAAGGATAGAATGAGTATGTACACA
>JAFUPE010000019.1 GCA_017481395.1 Ruminococcus sp.
CATAAAAGCCTCCGATTACTCGATATTCTGAATCTGCTCGCGGATTTTTTCGAGCTCGGCTTTAATATCCACAACTCTGTGGGCAAGCTCGGCGTCGGTTACCTTAGAGCCGATTGTATTGGCTTCTCGGTTCATTTCCTGCATAATGAAATCAAGCTTTCTTCCGACAGCCTCTGAGCTTTGCATAATTAAGCTCATCTGGTCAAAATGACTTCTGAGCCTTACGGTTTCCTCGGCAACTGCTACCTTATCGGCGAAAATTGCAGCCTCGGTCAGTATACGCTGCTGGTCAATTGTAGTAGACTCCAAAAGCTCACATATTCTGTCGTAGAGGCGTTTTTCGTATTCCTTAACAGTTTCAGGCGAACGCTCCTCGATAACCGAAACAATGTCAAGAATTGTTTTGGCTCTGCTCATGACGTCGTCCGCAAGACGTTTGCCCTCTACCTCACGCATTGCAATAAACTTGCTTACGGCTTCTTCGGCAACAGGAAGCACCAAAGTGAAGATTTCGTTTTCATCTTCCTGCACCTTGTGAACTGTGAGCACATCGGGAAGCCTTGCAAGAATAGACGAGGTTAAATCGTTTTCAACACTGTAAGTAGAACTAAGCTCGGAAAAAGCCTTTGCGTAGCCTGCGGCTAAGGAGTGGTTTACCACAACCTCGACGTCGTTGTCCTGCACAGAAGTAATAGAAACGAACATATCGACCTTGCCGCGGGAAATACGTGTGCTAAGGTAAGACTTAAGCTTTTCCTCCAAAAAGGCATATCCGCGGCTTGTACGGCAGTTAAACTCAAAATAGCGGTGATTTACACTTTTAAGCTCAACGGTAATAAGCTTACCGCCAACGGTCGCTTCGGCCCTGCCGAAGCCTGTCATTGAACGAATCATCTGAAACATCCTTTCATATTAAATTTTAAAAAACACTTGTACTTGCTTTGTATTTTACCTTTCAAGTAGCTTATATATTATACCACCGCAAAGCAGCTAAAACAATAGATTTGTAACCCTTTTGTAATCTTCTAAAAAATATTTGCATTACTTAATTTATTATGATATAATATTTGAGAAATTTTTATAAGGGAATGAATTTTTATGTCAGGACATAATAAATGGAGTACCATTAAACAGAAAAAAGGTAAAAACGATGCCGCAAGAGCTAAAATTTTCACTAAAATCGGCAGAGAGATTATCGTAGCAGTTAAAGAAGGCGGCAGTGCAGACCCCAGTGTTAACTCTAAGCTTAGAGACTGTATTGCAAAAGCTAAGGCTAACAACGTACCTAATGATAATATCGAGCGAGTTATTAAAAAGGCTGCAGGTGACTCTGACTCTTCTAACTACGAGGCTGTTACATACGAAGGCTACGGTCCCTCAGGCGTAGCTGTAATTGTAGAGGCACTGACCGATAACCGCAACCGTACCGCAGGTGACGTTCGTCATTACTTCGACAAGTACGGCGGCAACATGGGCCAGCAGGGCTGCGTTAGCTTTATGTTCGAAAGAAAAGGCGTTTTAGTTATTGAGCGTGAAGACCTTGACAAAACCGAGGACGAGGTTATGGAAGCCGCTTTAGAGGCAGGTGCCGCAGATTTTGAGGCTGACGACGACATCTTCACAATTTACACCGAGCCTTCTGATTTAGGCGGTGTTCGTGACGACCTTACAGCAAAGGGCTACGTATTTGCTTCCGCTGAGGTTGAACAGGTTCCTAATACCTATACAAAAATTGACGACAAAGAAACCTGTGACAAAATGCAGAAGATGCTCGATATGTTTGAGGATCATGATGATATCCAGAACGTATGGCACAAATGGGAAATGCCCGAGGAATAATTTAATACATAAACCAAGGCAGACTTTAAAGTCTGCCTTTTATTTTTTGCTTTTGTGACGATACCTCACAAAACAAAGTAATATCCCCCATATTGTTGTACCATTAAACCATCAGTACACAAGAGGGATAGCTATGAATAAGAAGCTTGCTTCGTTTTTACTGCTTACGGTAATTTTTACATTTGCAATATTCAGCACACAAGCCGCAGACAGTATTACTTTTACAATAACCGACCCCAAAACCGATATTTGTTATGATGTTGAGAATAACGACGGATACATAAGTGTAAAGCATAACAGCACCATTTTGTGCACTACGTTTATCAAAAATGCTGATGCATATTCGCTTTACGATGGTATACTCACAATCTATGCTGTGGACAGTCTGAATAATTCGCTTATGATATATAGCTTTGATTTTTTAAATGATACCACAGATACCTTTGCTATTTACTGTGACGCATACCGAAGCAAATACTGTTTTGCCCAAAATGCAAAGGGTAACGTTTATTTCGTTTCAAACGAAGACACTAAACATCTTTGCGAGTACACAGAAGGCGAAGTTAAAAAAATCGACTTGAAAGCTCAGATTTCTCAGCTTTTATGTGTTGACGGCGACTGTATAATTGTTATTACATCGCAATGTACATATATTTATCGAAACAGTGCCGCCAAAAAGGCACTTGACTATCCACTGTCTTTTCCTGCAAAATACACAGAATGCGGAGTAATTACCGATGCTTCGGGTAAGGAATACACAATTGACGGATTTGCTATTAAGGATAAGTTGCCTGATGCTACCGAAGCCGAATGCTCTGAAAATACTCAAGACACGGATGCATACAACAATACATACATAACTGAAAGCGGTACTACTGTAAGTAAAATAAAGAAAGCCTTTGCTGACTTAAAAATAAATGAAGTCAGAAAGGCAGACGGCAAAATCATAAACAGCGGAAGAGTAGGCACAGGCACAACATTGCACCTTAGCTCGGGGCAGATTATTACCGTAATAATCTGCGGCGAGGTTACAGGCGAAGGAAATATAAACTCAAGGGATTTAACGGCTGTGCTTAATCATTTAAGCCGCAAAGAGCTTTTAAGCGGTTCATTCCTTACTGCGGCTGATGCCGATAACGACGGAGAAATCACCACAAAGGATGCACTGATAATTTCATTGATGTATTAAAGTCCGTCCCATTGATAAACACTTAAATCCACAACACCCTTTACTACCTTTACCCCTTCGCTTTCCAAAAGGCAAATCTGATGGTTTTCGCCGCCAAAAGCAAAGGCTTTTGAAACCGAGCCAAAGCGGTCGACCACCCTGTGGCAAGGAATTCTTTTCGGGTCCGGATTTGCATGCAGTGCATAGCCTACAACACGTGACCACCGTGGATTGCCTGCAATCAGGGCAACCTGACCGTAGGTAGCCACCTTACCCTTTGGAATTTGTGCCACCACCTCGTAAATCTTTTCAAAAACTGACATTAAATAATCTTCTCCATAATCTGAAATTTGCCCTTTCGCCAATGGGCAAAACCTATTACTTTAAAGCCTAAACCTTCATACAAAGCACACCCTGCAGGGTTACCGCAAAAGGTATCAAGACGGATAGTTCTGATGCCTTTTGCTTTTGCACTTTTTTCCAAAAACTCCATTGAGCTTTTAGCAACGCCTTGATGGTGGTATTTAGGATTAACAGCCAATCGGTGTACCACAATATAAGGCTCATTTGGAAATTGCCATTTACAGGCATTGTACTCTTCTTCGCACTCATTATTTACAGCAAAGGTACAGAGCAGTTTTCCATCATCCTCCCCTACCCACAAATCGCCGTTTGCTATATCGGCGGCGATATCGGCAGAATTAGGGTACAGCTCGTCCCACTGGTCGATACCGTTTTCTTGCATATAAGTAATAACCCGCACGTAGTGCTGATAGATTTTAAAAATTTCGTCTTCTGTCGGCTTTCTGTATATTATGTTCATATTTTTCCTCTTTATTATTCCTTCGTAAAATTCGTGTCCCGAAAGGGACATATCGCAAATTTCAGCGAAATTTATATCGCTGTGCGGCTGAGTCGCACAACAGATTCAACATGAGCTGTTCTCGGAAACATATCTACGGGAGTTACCTCGTGTGCTTTAAATCCAAGCTCAGCGAAAACCGCTAAATCTCGTGCCAGGGTTGCAGGGTCGCATGAAACGTAAACAACACGATTCGGATTAAAATCGGAAATAGTTTTTATTAAAGATTTGTCACAACCTTTGCGGGGCGGGTCTATAATAATAACATCAGGTGTTAAACCCTCAAAGCGTAAGGTTTCGGCGGCTTTTGCGGCATCACCACCGATGAAACGTGCATTTTTTATGCCGTTTGCCTTGGAGTTATTCTTGGCGTCATATATGGCTTTTGGCACAATTTCAACACCAATAAGGCTTTTTGCTTTATTAGCCATAGAAAGACCGATTGTACCCGTACCGCAGTAAAGGTCAAGGAGAACCTCGTTACCGCTTAAGTCGGCATACTCGGCGGCTTTAGAGTAAAGAAGCTCTGCACCCTTGCGGTTAACCTGATAGAAGGACTGGGGCGAAATCATAAATTTCAGACCGCAGAGGACATCGGTAATAAATCCATCACCGTAAATTACTCGGCTGTGCTTACCCAAAACCACGTTGGTGTCTTCTATATTGGTGTTTAAAATAACAGATTTAAGGTTAGGTAAGGCTTCTTTAAAAGCCTCTACAAGCTCAGAAGCAAAAGGAAGCTCGGTGCCGTTTATGACAATGGTTATCATAAGCTCGTCACCCTTTTCAGCTAAACGAAGGTAAAGATGGCGGATAAGCCCCTTGCCTGTAGCTTCGTTATAGACGGTAATGTTTTTGGACTCTATGAAAGCTTTAAGAATGTCGGTAGCTTTAAGAAAACACAGGGGTTGAAGCATACAATCGTCACTCTCAATAATTCTGTGGCTGTGCTTTGAGTAAAAACCCATTGTAACCTTGCCGTCCTTGTTTTTACCTACGGGAATCATCGCCTTGTTGCGATAACGGCTTACTTCACCTGTGGAAAGTATAGGATTAACGGGAATATCAAGCTTTGCAATTCTTTCAATGGCGTCTCTTACCCTTTGCTCTTTGGCTTTAAGCTCAGCCTCATACGAAATGTGACAATACACACAGCCGCCGCACTGAACGCCAATACTGCAGGTAGGCGTAATTCGGTCGGGTGAGGGTGTTAATATTTCCTCCACCTTACCGAAGGCGTAGGTTTTCTGCACCTTCACAATACGCACCAAAAGCAGGTCGCCTACTGCAGAATTAGGAACAAATACAGTAATACCCTCGTCGGTTTTTGCTACACCGCTTCCCTCTGAGGAAAGTGAAAGAATGGTAAGTTTTAAGATGTCGTTTTTCTTCAAGCTCATAATCCACCAAAATTTTAAGAAATATATTATATTTTATCATTTTTAAAGGGTATTTACAACAATAATATTGCCAAAAAAGTGTAACAATGCTGAGATAGATATTTATTTTTTCAAAAGAATGAAATATAATAAGGAAAGGAGTTGATAAAAATGAAAAATACTGACATTCTTGATAATGTTAAAAGAATACATTTTGTGGGTATTGGCGGAAGCGGTATGTGCCCCTTGGCCGAGATACTTATTAGCGAAGGCTTTGAGATTACAGGCTCAGACTGCAACGAATCAGACACCCTTGACAGAATCAAGTCTATGGGAATCAAGGTGTACGGCGGCCACTTTGCCGATAACGTAAAGGGTGCCGATTTGGTGGTTTATACCGCGGCGGTTAAAGCTGATAATCCAGAGCTTGTAGCTTGCAAAGAGCTTGGCATTACCTGTATAGAGCGAAGTGTTATGCTTGGAATTGTTACACGAAGATATAACCGTTCGGTGGCAGTTGCCGGCACGCATGGCAAAACCTCCACTACAGCAATGATTAGTCAGATTCTTATAGGAAGCG
This sequence comes from Ruminococcus sp., assembly GCA_017481395.1. The sequence continues at coordinate 5,829 of JAFUPE010000019.1, forward strand.
GCTTTGACCCTTCTGCAATTATCGGCGGTAAGCTGCCCGCTATCGGAGGCAACAGCTACGTAGGTCAAAGCGATATTATAGTTTGCGAAGCATGCGAATACGTTGATACTTTTTTAGAGCTCAACCCTTACCTTTCAGTTGTACTTAATATTGATGCAGACCACCTTGATTATTTTAAAAATCTTGATAACATAAAAAAGTCATTCAGTCAATTTGCAAACCAGACCACACACGCCGTTATTTACTGCGGTGACGACGAAAACTCTGTAGACACCTTCAAGGATTTGACCTTGGATAAAATCACCTTTGGTATTGGCGAAAGCTGTGACTACAGAGCCGAAAACATTGTGTCAAACGGAATGAACCAAAGCTTTGACTTGTACTTTAAAAATGAGTTTATTGCAAATATTAAGCTGATTGTTCCCGGAAGGCACAACATTATGAATGCTTTGGCGGCGGCTGCTGCAAGCCATCACCTTGGTGCAACAGGCAAAGAAATTTCCGAAAATCTTGAGAAATTTACAGGTGTTCACAGACGTTTTGAGGTTTTGGGAGTTTCTAAAGGAATTACAGTTGCCGACGACTTTGCCCACCACCCCACCGAGCTTACGGCTGTGCTTACCTCGGCTATGAATATGGGATTTAAAAAGGTATGGGCAATTTTCCAGCCCCACACGTACTCAAGAACAGCGATTCTGCTTGATGATTTTGCAAAAGCTTTAAGTATTCCTGACGAAATTATTATTTCTGAAATTTTAGCAGTAAGAGAAACCAATACTTACGGTATTTACTCCACCGATTTAGGTGCAAAAATCGAAGGAAGTCACTGCATTGACACCTTTGAAGAAATTACCGAATTTATTCTTGAGAATGCTAAAGCGGGCGATTTGGTGCTTACTATGGGCGGCGGCAACGTTTACCGCTGTGCAAATATGATTTTCTCGGCTTTAGAACACAAAGAATGATATAAACTTAAAAAGGGCGATGCATCATGCATCGCCCATATTTTTTAGTTATAATCTGACCACCAGTATGAAAAATCATCCAAGGGGCTGTTGTTTTCGAAGAAATTTTCGTTTTCGCTTTCAGGAATATATTCCTCTAAAACAAAGCTTATGGTGTAGGTTTTGCCTGAAGTATTCTCTACCTTAAAAGTAACCTCTTCGCCTACTTTACAGTTTTCGATAACATTTTCAACCTCTTCTGAGGTAGTTACCTCTGAACCGTTAACAGAAATTACTCTGTCGCCGCTTTCAAAACCTGCGTTATCGGCATTGGTATTTTTATCTACGCTGTAGATGTAACAGCCTGTCTTTTCTAAACCGTACATCCATGCAAGCTGCTGGGAATCAACGTCGATAAATGTCATGCCAAGGTCAACTCTGCCGCGTACATAGCCGTACTCGGACAAATCACCGATTACATTGATAACATCATTAATTGGAATTGCAAAGCCTAAGCCCTCGACCTCTGTACCTGAAGATTTTGCATTTACAATACCTACAAGATTACCGTTGGCATCAAAAAGTCCGCCGCCTGAGTTGCCCGGATTTATGGCTGTGTCGGTCTGCAGTAAGCTCATTGTCTTGCCGTCAATTACAACGTCACGATTTAGTGCACTTAAGATTCCCTCTGTTACCGAACCGCCAAGCTGACCCAATGGGTTGCCTATAGCAACAGTTCTTTGACCTACTCTGAGGGTATCGGAATCGCCGAATGTAGCGGCGTTAAGCTTGGTATCCGGGTCAATCCTGAGCAAGGCTACGTCAAGCTCTTCGTCGCTTCCAAAAAGCTTTGCATCATAAGCGGTGCCATCGCGAAGGGTTACGGAGATTTTAGTTGCCCCGTCAATAACGTGATGATTGGTAACTATAAAGCCTTCGGCGTCAACAATTACTCCCGAGCCTGCACCGGACTGGATAAACTGTTGGGCAAAGACGCCAGTGGTAACGGTTTCGGTGGTGATTTCTACAACGCTGTCTGCGGTTTTGTCTACAATTTCAACTGTAGATAGTCCACCGTCGGTATAGGCTGTGTTGTTATTCTCAGCATCCACCTTATTGATAGACAAACCGTTTTTTACTTCTGTATTAAAAGAATCAAGGTAATTGTAAAGACCTGTTCCTGCAAAGCCTGCAACAAAGGAAAGACAAAGGCAAATTGCTATACCGGCGAAAAAAAGGCCCTTTGATACGCCCTTTTTGGTACGCACCTTCTTCTGAGGCTCAGTAAATGAAGGGGTATAAGGTGGTATAGGCTGATGCGGCGGTGAAGCAGGGTTGCCGCCGTACCATTCGCAGGAATAAGGAGGCTCGACTGGTTGAGGTTTTTGAGCATCAGAAACCTCAGACACTGCATTATCAGATGCGAAATGCTGAAAATGAAGCTCATTTGCACGAACTGATTCATCATTTATTAATGCAGGTGTAGAATCCGTAGGCACAGCGATAGCCTCAGCTTCGTTCGAAATGTTTTCTGCTTCTGATTTATTATGCTGTGAATTTAAATAAGGATTGTCAAATCTATCGTCTGTCATAAATATACCTCCATATCATTTACTATAGTCTATACATATTCTGTGAAAAACAGTTGAAATAACGCTGAAACAGTTATGAAATAATACGAAACAAAGCCCGTAGCTCACCTACGGGCTTAAATATTTAAAGGTCGGGGTCGTCGAGATTTGTGATGATACCATCAAATTCGCTGAGTCGCTTTGCCATAGCGATTTCACTCTGTCTAATATCCTCGGAATTCCTGTGCTCGGAATCATCCTCAACTTCGTCTTTGCGGGTAATTTTTCTAAAGAGAGCTATAAGCTCGCTACTGAAAACGATAAAAAGCAAAATGAGAAATGCAACCATTCCGTACCACTGGGTAAAGAAGTCAAACAAAGTACCTGCGAAGGGTATTTTGTAAATAACCTCACCGATAATCTGATTATGTGTAATCTCAGGGTCATTTACCGCCTCGGGCTTTAAGCTTCGGGTTGTAAAATAATAAACACCGTCAATTTCATAGGGGTCTTTCGAAATCTGGTGGGTTACGTTTTTACCCTTAAGATAACCCTTCTGACATTTATAGCTGATTACATCACCTTTTTCAAGGGTTTCGGGGGCAGTCTTTTTGAGAATAATTATTTCTCCATTGGCAAGCTCGGGCTCCATGCTGTCGGAAGAAACCCTGAGAAGGCTGAAACCAAAAATCCATGGTGATTTGTCAGTTATTCTCACAAATCCCACATAAAAAACACCAAATAAAAAGCACGCCAAAAGGACGCAACCTATAATACGTTTAACTTTTTGAAACATCTGCTACCCTCCCAAAGAAAAATATGCTTTTAAAAAAAGTTTCAATTTAGTATATCACAGTATAGATATGTTTTGCAACCTTTGATGAGATAAAACTTAATTGTATTCAAAAAGCTTAAACGTCTTCATCAATAGAGTCAGCTTCTGCATCCTCAGAATTAAACTCGGAACTGTTTTCGTTTTGAATGCGGACTATTATATCATCAATACTCTTTTTTTCAATTTTTACGTCATTTTTGGTAATAGTCTTTATCATAGCTATAAGCTCGTCAATAAACACAAGAATTATAAGTGCGATTACAGTAAGCAGTCCCCAAGGTGAGAAAAAGTAATTATAAAATGCCGCTAAAAATTCAATTTCACAAACAACTACTGATACAACCCTATCAGCGTTAATAGGTGCGTCGGCAACCTCATTGGCAACACCCTTTGTCCTAAGGACAATTTCTCCGTCAACTTCCTCGGGAGCCTCAATGACCTTATGAGTTATAAGCTTACCTGCCAGCTCTCCTCTTCCCTTGTAGGTGACAACGTCCCCCACTTTAATGCTCATTGGGTCCTTAACCGACTTACCTAATATAACGTCGCCCACCTCAAGCTCGGGCCTCATGCTTCCGCTTGATACACGATAAACAGAATAACCAAACACCGAAGGATTTGTGCCGTTAATGCGTGAAATTAATGAAAACGCCACCGAAACAACAAGCACAGCAATTAAAATCCAGCTAAATATATCAAAGCATTTTTTGATGATTTTTAAAGCTTTTTTCATAGGTTTACCTTCTCCGCAATATTATTAGAAAAGACAGCAGAGCAGACTCTGCTGTCTTTTAATAAGTTCATCAGTTGTTAGCGAGATAAACATCGCTTAAAGTAAATTCACCCGAAGCATTAAACTCAATATACCAATCAATAAAGGTATTCTCTGCCGAAGCATTTCCTAAGATTTCATACTGAGAGACCACGGGAATAAAAGCTTCGTCGGGATAAGCGATAACAGATTTTGTGGGTAAAGAAACACCAACGTTAAATTTGCCATTAAAGCCGTTATTAACAGGGGTTGCTGCAGTTTCGTCATAAAGAGGCACGTGTGCGATAAGCGAAACGTTTGTCTTTACATTTGCCGCGTTAGAAATTTTTGTTCTCAGATACAACACCTGACCTTTGGTAACGGTAACCTTATAGTCAGACTGCATTTCTGTTTCGGCATAAACTGCATTGCCGTCATCATCATAAGTAAGCTTACCCTCGGCATCTGTTACACCAAGATAAGTTGTACCTGTACAAGCGTTACCGTTTACGGCATTTGAATAGGTAAACTTAAATGGGGTTTGCAAATAACCGCCGTACACGTTGGGACGGTTGGACCATGCAAAGGTACTGCCTACCAAAGTAAATGCTAACAGTACAACTATTAAAATTTGTACACAAATAAATCTTTTCACGGTCTCACCGCCCTTTCATAATTAAAAATTATTGATTAAGAAAATCAACTGTTACATCCCACGTGTTTGTATTCGCTTTTCCGACACTGCTATCCCAAGATAAGAAATAGAATCCCTTGAGATCTGTGTTAATATTAGAAGTAATATCTTTAGTCTGTTTTCTACTTCCATTCTCTGTACCATTGAATACAATCAAATCAGGACTTGTGCGAACAAGAGCAACATAAACATAATGGCCATCACCATTAGTTTTGAGTTTTATCATAGAATTACCGGGCCAAGAATCACTATTACCATTACCACTTGTGTAATAAACACGCAAATCGTCCCATGTATAATTCTGTGTAAGGTAAATTCTATTATACGTATTTGTACTGTGCCACTCATAATGTGACTTATCCAAAGCAAAGCAATATGTATTTCTGCTTGTTGTCTCCCAAGTATAAGTGCCATCGCTAAAATCAATGCTTGTAACACCATCAGGAATAGATGTCGTACTCCAAGTAAGATTGTCGTTACCCTTAGTAAGACTTACAGAATAAGTAGCGTTTTCATATACAAAGCTTGCAGTCATAGCTGAAATCGATGTGTCATAGTGCTTAAAGTTTACTGAGGGACCAGTAGGAATCGTATACACCCCCCAAACACCATTAGATACATCTACCTCTGTATCACCAGACTCCGAGCCGTAGAAATCCCAATATCCTGTAAAAACATAAGCTGTGTCTGTAAAAGCAGTATCATCTAATTCAATATAACCATTGATAATAAACATATTACCCTTGCTCTTATCAAAAGAAATGGCAGGTGCAAAACGGGTATCACTATCCAGATCATTATGAGTTGCAGAATCACAGTCCCAGAAAGTGATTATATCTGTATCAGCAATAGAATCAAATTCATAATACCATACAAACGTACCCTCAATTTTCGTCATCTGACCATTTTTAAGGTTACTGCTATTTGTCGGCCATGTATCACTTTGCGGATAATAACTATTATTTTTCTTTAAAGATGATAAATTTCCATTTAAACTATTTATATAAGTTACGTTATTATCGCCTGTTAACGAAATATGAGGTATAGTCTGGTTTTTAAAGAATTTTGCCTCAATACTTGCAGGTATCTGTAAATAAACTGTATTTGATTTATCAACTTCAACCTTTTTAGTATCATACACGCGATAAATAGTCTCAGACCCTCTGTCTGTTGCGTTCCATAAGTTATAGACATATTCTGTCGTACTATCACAACGGTCAAAAATCACATCATTAATAGACGAAGGAATATAAGCATACCAAGTGTTTTTACCATACTTATCTGCAACAGGTGTACCAGTCATGCTATACTTTAAATCTGTACCGCTATAATCAATTTCAACTTTCATCTTAGGTGACTTACCATCGTCACCATTATTATTCAGCCAACTATCAGTTGTATAATCACTTAATCCAATTTGAGTAACCTCGCCGTCATACCAGATACCTGCGGTTGAGCCGAAGGCGGTAAAGGTAGTCTGAGTTACGCCGCTAACGGTTCGTAAAGCGGCAGGTGCCCAAACACCCGGAGGAGTATCGTCATACTCCTTATCTTCACAACGGAAAGTTATATCCTGCACAGCTCTGGGAACATCAACGGTCCATGTGTTTTTGGATACTGTCGATGTAGTAGTACCCTTAGAGGTATACTTCATCTCGTATGAATATCCTGTAGTATCATTAACCAGCCAAAGCTTTTTATTAGCTGTGTTATCAACCCATTGGTCTGCTGTATAATCACGTAAAGTGATTGTATCTACAACATCCCATGAAGAGCAGAACTTGATATCAACATCAACAGTTGCACCTACAGGAATTGTTTCGGTATTATAGCTCTGGTCAAGAGCTTCGAGCCAAATTGCAATAGTTATGGTTCTGGTTTCGCCTTTAGGTACTGTGAAAAGCACCTCTTTGCCGTTTTTATTATTTGATGTTGCGCTGTAATCAAAAACCTTAAAGATTGTGCGGTTGCCTAAATGGTCATCAGCTAACTTTAACTGAGCTGTATTGTCAGCTTTAAGGCTTTTAACAGCAAGCATATTTTTTCTGCTTGCACCGCTTGCATAACCGCCAGAAGGCCAAGTTAACTTATCGGAAAGAA
>JAFUPE010000020.1 GCA_017481395.1 Ruminococcus sp.
TCTATTTTCAATATATCACCCCATGGAGCAATATATAATTCCCCAACTTTATATTTCCCGACTTCTTTATACACCCTTGTGGTATAACAGTACCCCAGTTTATTTAAATAATCTTGAATTGACTCATATTCATGTTCAGGAAATGATATTTCTTCTAACATACAATAAATCACCTAACATTGTACCGCACAAAATTTCATTATAATCTCAATACAAATTACTAATTTGCTATCAAATTCATTATAACAATAAAAGCATAAAAAGTCAATTACAGAAAAAGCGTCAGGAAAAATCCTGACGCTTTCGTGCATATTAAACTGTATAGTTATCGAAGTAACCCTGAACGTAGATGATAGGTGTACCCTTATCACCACTGCCTGAAGTAAGGTCACAGAGAGAACCGATAAGGTCTGTGAGCTGTCTTGGTGTTGTACCCTCGGAAGCCATATTGCCCTTGAGGTTTGCGTCCTTTTCCTGAATACGCTGTGAGATTGCTGACTTGAGCTCGTCGCCTGAAAGGTCAGCGAAGTCATTATCAGCAAGGTACTTAAGCTTAAGCTCGTTTGGTGTACCTGCAAGTCCCTTTGTATAACCTGGGGATACTACTGGGTCAGCAAGTTCCCAAATCTTTCCTACCGGGTCCTTGAATGCTCCGTCGCCGTATACCATAACTTCGATTGTCTTGCCTGTTCTTTCGAGGAGAAGAGCCTGAACACGGTCAACAAATTCCTGTGACTTAATCGGGAAAAGCTTTACTGTTTCTTCTGTAGCCTTGTTTGAACCGAGGAGACCACAGAAGTCATTGTAGCCGCTACCGTTTACAGGTGCAGTAAGGATTTCATCCATACCGTAAACTGTGTTTGCACCAGCCTTCTTGAGAAGACGCTTTGTACGTGCTCTTGTATGAATATCACAGTTGAGAACGTCCTTTGTATAGTTAAGAATAGCTGTTGCCTTGTTTGCAAATACTATTTCACATTCACAGCCGCAGGACTCAACAAGCTTCTTGTAGTAGTCAACGTAGTCAACACCTGTGAATGGGTGAACTTCGTAGCCGAAGAGTTCACGGTACTTTTCTTCGGAGAGCACGTCTGTATATGGGTCAACACCCTTTTCATCGAGGAGGTCGATATCGAAAAGGTGGTTACCAACTTCGTCGGAAGGATAGCTGAGCATAAGAGTAATCTTCTTAGCACCCATTGCAAAGCCTTTAAGACAGATTGCAAAACGGTTACGGCTGAGGATTGGGAAAATTACACCGATATGACCTGATGGGAACTTAGCCTTTACGTCATCAGCGATGTCCTTTACGTTTGCGTAGTTGCCCTGTGCTCTTGCGAGGATAGATTCTGTTACAGCAACGATATCCTTGCTGCCTACAGTAATATTTTCAGCTTCAAGACAATTGCAGATAGTATCTGTTACAATCTGAGCGAGGTCATCACCTTCACGGATAATTGGTGCTCTTACGCCGCGGACTACTGTACCGACTGTTCTTTCCATAATAAAAACTCCATTCTGCCGCATTATGCGGTCTTAGATTACTGCTAATGCAATTTATTGAATTTGCA
>JAFUPE010000021.1 GCA_017481395.1 Ruminococcus sp.
ACAATAACGTCCTTACCCATTATAATGCGCCTCCTATAATATCTGAAAGTTTATTAATACCGTATTTGTCCATAACCTCAGGGAGCTTGTCGATAATATCAGAGCAAGCTGCAGGGTCGATAAGGTTTGCGGCACCAACCTGAACGGCAGTTGCACCTGCAAGCATCATCTCGATAACATCCTCTGCCCTGCTTACACCGCCTAAACCTACAACGGGAATTTTAACATTGCTTGCTACCTGATAAACCATTCTCAGTGCTACGGGGAAAACAGCAGGACCCGAGAAACCGCCCATTTTGTTAGCTATTATGGGCTTCTTTGTTCTTAAATTAATTCTCATACCGAGAAGTGTATTAATAAGGCTTACACCGTCAGCACCCTCTGCCTCGCAAGCTTTTGCGATTGAAACGATGTCGGTAACATTAGGACTTAATTTAATGATTACGGGCTTGTCGGTAACATTTCGCACTGCTTTAGTTACAGCCGCCGCCATTTTGGGGTCAGCACCCATAGCCATACCACCGCCGTGAACATTGGGACAGCTTATGTTAATCTCCAGCCAGCCTACCTGCTCACACTCAGAAATTTTCTCAGCTACATAGGCGTATTCTTCAACAGAAAAACCGCCGATATTAGCCATAACTTTTTTATTGAAAACCTTGCTGAGCTTGGGAAGCTCCTCAGAAATAACCTTGTCAACACCGGGATTCTGAAGACCTACAGAGTTAATGATACCTGCAGTGCATTCAGCAGCTCTGGGAGTAGGATTACCAAAACGAGGGTCTTTGGTAGTACCCTTAAAGGAGAATGTACCAAGCTTATTTATGTCATAGATATCGGCAAATTCATAGCCGAAACCGAAGGTACCGCTGGCAGGGATTATGGGGTTATCAATGTCAATTCCGCAAAGATTAACCTTTAAGCGTTCCATATAATCTCCTCCTTCTTCATAACGGGACCTTCCTTGCAGATTCGCTTGTAGCCTGTTACTGTTTTACAAGAGCAGCACATACAAGCACCAAATCCGCAACCCATTCTTTCTTCAAAGCTAAGTTCACCGTCTGACTTGCAAGTATTAAATACAGCCTTAAGCATAGGCTCGGGACCGCAGGTGTAGTAGTAAGAATAATCTACATCCTCAAAAAGATTTGTTACAAAACCTTTTGTGCCATAAGAGCCGTCAACAGTGGCAACTCTGACAAGAGCACCAAGGGCCTTAAACTCGTTTTCATAAAAAACTTCGTCAGCCGTGTTAAAACCAAGGCAAACAGTTACCTTTTTGCCAGCCTCAATAAGCTTTTTGCAAAGCATATAAAGAGGAGGCACGCCAACACCGCCGCCAAGAAGCAGAGCTGTATCGCCTGAGGCGTTTACGTCAAAGCCATTGCCAAGGCCGATAAGCACATCAAGCTCAGCACCTTCTTTTAAGGTTGCCATGTACTCGGTGCCCTCGCCTACTACCTTGTAAATTATAGTAAGGGTGTCGTCTACCTTATCGCAGACCGAAATAGGTCTGCGAAGGTAGAAGCCGTCTAATTTGATATTGATAAACTGTCCCGGGCGTGTCACCTCGCTGACGTCGCCCTTAAGAACCATTTTGTAAACATTTGAGGTAAGCGGAGTATTCTCGGTTACCTTTAAAATTTTCTGATTCATACTAACTCCTTAAGCATCGATAGTTGAAATAGCCAAAGTAGTCTCCTCAAGAACGTCAAGCAATACCTTAACTGTGTCAAGGTTAGTGAAAAGCGACACGTTGTTTTCGGTTGCAAAATGTCGAATCATATGGCCGTCAGAAGCAGAGCCTACAGAGCCTACCTCGCGGGTATTGATAATATATGCAATATGGCCCTGACGGATAGCTTCGGGGATTTCCTCGCTGCCTTCGCTGATTTTCTGAAGAACGTGAGTACGGATGCCGTTTTCAATTAAGAATTTTGCTGTACCCTCTGTAGCCTGAATATTAAAACCTAAGTTATAGAAACGGCTGATCAAGGGCAACGCCTCGTCCTTGTCAGAATCTGCAATTGTAGCAAATACTGTGCCGTAGTTCTGCAGGTGCATACCGCTTGCCTGCAAAGCCTTAAAGAGTGCACGGTTAAGCTTGTCGTCGTAACCGATTGCTTCACCTGTAGACTTCATTTCGGGAGAAAGGTAAGCATCTAAACCGCGGATTTTATTGAATGAGAATACAGGAACCTTAACATACCAACGCTTTTTCTCTTCGGGGTAAATGTCGAAAATGCCCTGCTCCTTAAGACTCTTGCCCATAATTACCTCGGTGGCAATATCGGCAAGGCTGTAACCTGTAGCCTTAGAAAGGAAAGGTACTGTACGTGAAGAACGGGGGTTAACCTCGATAATGAAGACGTTGTCGTTGTTGTCAACAATGAACTGAATATTATAAAGACCAACTATACCAATGCCAAGACCTAACTGCTTTGCATACTGCAGAATTGTACCCTTAACCTTGTCAGAAATGCTGAATGTGGGATAAACGCTTATAGAGTCGCCTGAGTGAACACCTGTTCTCTCAACAAGTTCCATAATACCGGGAACAAATACATCTCTGCCGTCGCAGATTGCGTCAATCTCAACTTCTTTACCCTGAATATACTTGTCAACAAGTACGGGCTTGTCTTCGTCGATTTCAACGGCTGTTTTGAGGTAAGTTCTGAGCTGTTCCTCTGTAGTAACAATCTGCATAGCTCTGCCGCCTAAAACGAAGGAAGGACGAACAAGCACAGGGAAGCCGATTTTCTTAGCAGCCTCAACACCGTCTTCGATATTTGTAACTGCCTTACCCTGAGGCTGAGGAATACCGAGGTCTGTAAGGATTTTCTCGAAGCTGTCGCGGTTTTCAGCCTTGTCGATAGCCTCGCAGTCTGTGCCGATAATCTTAACTCCACGCTTCATAAGAGGCTCTGCAAGGTTAATAGCTGTCTGGCCACCTAAGGAAGCGATAACACCCTCGGGCTTTTCAAACTCGATAATGTTCATAACATCTTCGGGAGTAAGAGGCTCAAAATAAAGCTTGTCGGCAGTTGTATAGTCGGTAGAAACGGTTTCGGGGTTATTATTTACAATAACAACATCATAACCCAGCTCCTTAAGTGTCCATACACAGTGTACCGAGGAATAGTCAAACTCAATACCCTGTCCTATACGGATAGG
>JAFUPE010000022.1 GCA_017481395.1 Ruminococcus sp.
GCCGGCGGTATAGCAAAAGTAATTTTCTAAATAAACCGGCACTGTAAGTGAGAGAGTGCAAAGCCCTGCCGTATGCAGGCCGTTGCGCGAGGACTGTATGAGCGCAGTGCGGGTATAACTTGCATTGCATAGCCGCACGAAGCGAGTTCCGCAGCGCCCTGCAGACGGCAGAAAGGCTTGAAACGGCAAGCGGACGACGAACGAGTTATATTGCCGAAGGCAATTCACGAGCAAGAGGAGAAAGCGGCTCGAACGCCCTGTGCCGGGCTTTTTGGTACTTTTGTGCGACAAAAGTACATGATAGAACGACAACAGGAAGAATAAACTACAACAGATTAAGGGTAAGAATAAAGCAGGAACGTTACCGCTTAATCATCCGAATTTACGAATGAACCCAACAAAGCCCACATATTCCACGGAGTGGGGTTAATAACTTAAAACTTAAAAAAACATAAAAAGATTTTGTTTATATATATAATGTGAGTACCTTTGCGGACATTTTCCAACGAGGGGGTCTGTTTTCAGTTGAAATTGGTCAATAAAACCCCTTTACCGAACAACTTAACACCGACAAACTTTAAACTAAATTATATTATTATGAAAAATTTATTTTTATCATTTTTTGCCGTAATGCTGGCGGTATTCAGCATGCAGGCGGAGGAGGTGACGTACGAAGTCACTACTGCAACCTCTGTTACTACAACCGGAACTGCACCAGAGGGATCATCTGCGACTTTTAAAAACACTTATACAAACAACAAGGTACAGGTGACAAATGGCAAATCTATGACTTTGACTCTTAGCGGTTATGCCGGTTATAAGATTACAGGTATCACAATGAGAATGAAATCTAACCAATCAAGTGGTTCTGGAAATTTTTCAATGAAAGCAGGTACAACCCTATTGTCTTCAATTAGTAATGCTACATTTAAAGATGCGGCTTGGAACGGTGCTTATACACAAGATTTTGTTGATGTCACTCCAACAATGAGCAATGCTGATTACGCAATAGCAAATGGTGAAAACGTAGTTATAACTATTGCTGCAACTGTAAATTCGTTGTATTGCCAGTCTTTTACTATTACATACGAAAAAGCAGGCTCTGTTACTCCGACCGTTGAAACTCCCAAAATTTCTCCATCTTCCAAGAACTTTAATCTTGGCGAGAGCGTAGAGGTCACAATTGAAGCTACAGCAGGTGCAACAATCTACTACACAATAAATGGCGATACCCCTACAACAGGAAGCACTACTTACTCAAAGCCTTTTGAGATTACTAAGACAACAACTGTTAAAGCGATTGCTGTAATGGAAGGTTATAACGACAGCAAAGTAGCCGAGGAAACATACACCGCAATTGACCCTAATGCAAAAACAGCAAATGTTGTAGCAGCAGATCTTGGTTACGAAAATGCAGCTGATGTTGAACAAATTCAAATAGGTGATTATATTACAGTGACATTTGAAAAGGGAACATCAGATAACACAACCAAATACTATACTAAAGGTATGGGTATTCGCAACTACAATGGAAATTTAATTACTTTTAGTGCAACAGAAGGCGTTACAATAAACTCTATTGTATTTACAGCATCAAGCGCATCATATAAAGAAAATCCAACAGACTTATCTTCGGGTAAAGTAACTATAGACGGAGCAGTAACGACAATCTCCAATATCGCCGCAAACACCCTTTCATTTACTCAAAGCAGTAATACTTCACAAATTCAGCAAATAGAAGTTTCTTATTCTATTGCAAAAGATGCTGTAATTATCGCAAATCCCACTCTCCCTGCTTCAAGCGAATTCTATGGCTATATAGATGTTGAAATAACAAACAATGCTGAGGGTACAACATTGTACTACTCTACCGACAACGTAGAGTTCGTTGAACATACACAACAAGCTTTGAACATTACAATTACAGAGACAACGACTGTATATGCTTATGCTCAAGACGCAGAAGGCAATAAGAGCGGAACCGTTTCTGCTACATATACTCGTGTTGCTGCAGCCCCGGAAATCTCATGCGATGGCGTTGCTTCTGCTTTTGAGGGTTCAATAACCGTTACAATCAGCACAGAAAATAATGCAAAAGCATATTACACATTAAACGGCAAGACACCTACAGCCTCAAGCACACTCTATCAGGCACCATTGAGCATTGGAGCAGATGCGACACTCAAGGTTATTGCAATTGAAGAAGGTGGTTATAAGAGCGATGTCGTTGAAAAAGAGTTCAAGAAAGCCGTAAGCACTGTTGCTACAGGTGGTGCCACACTGGTAACAGATGCCGCAGACTTGGCTGCAGGCGACAAGATAATACTTGTCGCAAACAATGTAAATTGTGCACTTTCAACAACACAGAATACTAATAATCGCGGTCAAACAGATGTAACAAAAAATGGTAATTCTATTGAAACAACTGAGTCTGTTCAAATAATCTCTCTTGAAAAAGGAAATATTGAAGGTACATTTGCTTTCAATACCGGTAACGGTTATCTGTATGCAGCATCTTCTAGTAACAACTACTTGAAAACAAAATCCACATTGGATAATAACGGCTGTTGGGAAATCACAATAACATCTGCGGGCGTTGCTACAATTAAAGCACAAGGAACAAACACACACAATTGGTTACGATATAACGGAACAAGCAAATTATTTTCTTGTTATGAATCAGGACAAGCGGATGTCAATATTTATGAGATAAATACATCTTCTATCGAAGCATACACTCTTACCGTTAGTAGTGCAGGTTGGGCAACTTTGTTCTTGAACTATGACGCTGTTATTCCTGCAGGCGCTAAATGTTATTATATTTCAGAGGTTAAAAGCGATGCTGTAACTTTGACAGAAATCAGCAATTCTATTCCCGCAAACACTGCTGTAATTGTTGAGGCTGAAGCCGGTAGCTATACATTCAATGTTGCAACAGAGGATGTAGCAACCATTGAAAGCAACATGGCAGGAAGGACAGCTGCAGAATATGTCGAGGAAGACGCATATATTCTTGCGAAAGTTGATGACAACATAGGATTCTACCCTGTTGAAAAACTTGGCGGTGTATTCCTTTGCTATGCCAACAGAGCTTATCTGCCCGCAAGCGCATTGACAGCAGAACAGCAGAACAGCGTAGGCTTCCGCTTCGACTTTGCTACCACAGCTGTGGAGAAAGTAGAAATGAGAAACGAGAAAGAAGAGATCTATGACCTTCAGGGCCGCCGCATCAACGAGATTACCGAGCCTGGCATTTACATTGTTAATGGTGTTAAGAGAGTGGTAAGATAAGTTGAGGGTTTAACAATGAACGATTAACGTTTAAAGTTGAGAAATTGTGTGGGCGGGCCTGTGTGTCTGCCCGCGCAAAAACAAAAAATAAAGAACAAACGATATGAAAAAGAATTATACAGCTCCTCTTATGACAGAGGTAAACGTTGAGGCTGAGAACATGCTCGCTGCGTCATTGCAGATATATACAGGTGATGATAAAAAGGTAAGCTCAGACCAGATGCTCGACGGCGGTCACCGCGGCGAGTGGGGCAACCTTTGGAAGTGATATAACGTTTAACGTTTAACGAGGAACGAGTAACGAGGAAAGCGAAGCTTCGACGGCATGAGCAGCATTTCGTCAAGCGTAGCATCGCTGAAAGTGATGCCGCTTGGGTTGCGGTAGCGAGTGCCGCCAACAGATTAACGATTTGCGATTAACGTTTAACGAAAATTGCTCACCTGTAAAAGCCGGGGGCTAAAGGGAAACTAAGGAGGATTAAAGGCGACTAAGGAGACTAAGGGCTACTAAAGGCTACTAAGGTGGTCCTCGTTAATCGTTAATAACAGAGATCCACTGCCTACGGCGAAATAGCTTTCGCTCGCAGTGAAAGCTCAAGTAAACTTGGCTTTCGCTTGCTTACTCGCTGTTTTCACTTCACTACGTTCCGTTCGAGGATGACAAAACCCGTTAAACGTTAATCTGTTGGCGATAGCGAATGCCGCCAACATTCTCTCAACTCTAAACTCTAAACCCTAAACTTTCATCGTTAATCGTTAATCGTTAAACGTTACACTATTGACGCCATAAATCGGGAAATTTTGTAACAACTTTGTTAGTAATAACTTTGTTAGTAATAAAATTATTACTTATTTTTGCAGCAAAATTAACTGTTATGGAAAATAGACCTTTCATATTCGGAGTTGCGACATCGGGAGACAATTTCACCGACCGCAAAAACGAGACAGCTCGTTTATTGGCTAATTTTAAGCACGGAATAAATACAGTTCTGATATCCCCCAGACGTTGGGGAAAGACCTCTCTTGTGCAAAAGGCATGCAGCCTGGCTGAAACGGACAAACTAAAGATTGTATATCTTGACATTTTTTCTTGTCGTAGTGAAAGGGATTTCTATGACGCTTTCGCCTCGGCTGTATTAAAACAGACTTCATCGAGATGGGATGAATGGGTAGAAAACACCAAATTGTTTCTGTCTCGTAAAAGCCCTAAAATATCTTTTGGAACCGACCCAATGACCGAATTCTCGGTTTCTCTTGAACTTAATCCGAAGAATGACGATATAACGGATATTCTTCAGTTGCCCGAAAAGATAGCCCAAGAAAAAGGGTGCAAAATAGTAATATGTATTGACGAATTTCAGCAAATCGCAGAGTTTGACAATTCAAAAATCTTCCAAAAGAAACTGAGGACGGTGTGGCAGTTGCAGAAGAATGTTTCATACTGTTTATTCGGCAGCAAGAAGCACTTGATGAATGAGCTGTTTGAGAAGAAGAGCTTGCCGTTCTATAAGTTCGGCGATGCAATATATCTACAGAAAATTCCTACCACAGACTGGATAAATTATATCTGTGAGAGATTTGAAGCTACGGGCAAAAGCATATCGCCCGAGCTTGCCGAAAAGATATGCGACACAGTAGAGAACCACTCCTCTTATGTTCAGCAATTAGCGTGGTTAGTCTGGGTGAATACAGAGAAGACTGCAACCCTGAAAGAATATAATGCTGCCTACAAGGATGTACTTGACCAGAATACTCCGCTATTTGAGAAGCAGACAGAGAATTTATCGTTCTATCATCTGAACTTCTTAAGGGCTGTAATTAATGGTGTTAGTAAAGAGTTTTCAACACAGGAAAATATTCAAAAATACAAATTAGGCTCATCGGCCAATGTTGCAGCGATAAAAAGAGCCCTTATAAAGAAGGAGCTTATCGAGACCGAAAAACGTGAAGTAACAATTTCGGACCCCCTGCTTAAAATTTGGTTGCAAAGAGAATTGATGTAACGAGTAATTTCAAGCCTACGGAGCAAGTGGGCTAAGGTGAATAAAAGGCAATTAAAGGCTACTAAGGGCGATTAAGGGAACGATTAACGATTAGCGATTAACGTTTAACGAAAATTGCTCACCTGTAAAAGCCGGGGGCTAAGGGAAACTAAGGAGGATTAAAGGCTACTAAGGGCTACTAAGGGCTACTAAAGGCTACTAAGGTGGTCCTCGTTAAACGTTAATCTGTTGGCGATAGCGAATGCCTCCAACCTTCTCTCCACTAGACACACTAAACTCTACACTCTCAACTATAAACTCTCAACTCTAAACTCTAAACTCTCAAAGCGAAGCTTCGGCAGCACGAGCAGCATTTCGTCAAGCGTAGCATCGCTGAAAGTGATGCCGCTTGGGTTGCGATAGCGAGTGCC
>JAFUPE010000023.1 GCA_017481395.1 Ruminococcus sp.
AGCTCGAGAACTGTGAGGCCCTTAAGTGTTTCAATGATAGAAGTAATCTTCTCAGACATTTTAGTAAACCTCCAATATAATTATAAGTTAATTTTAAAATTTAGTTTTGCTGCAGATTATTCTGCTGCAGCCTCAGTAGCGGGAGCCTCCTCAGCAGGAGCTGCCTCTTCAGCCTTTGCGCAATTCTCTACGCCGCCCTTATCAACAATAGCCTGAATAGCTCTTGCGAAAGCTGCAACGGGTGCCTGGAATGCACCGAGAACATTTGCGAGAAGGATTTCTCTTGAGGGTAACTTAGCGAGAGCAGTGATTTTATCCATACCGATAACCTCACCGTCAAGGTAACCGCCCTTAACCTCAAAAGTCTTGCTCTTATCAGCGAAACCGCAGAGAATTCTTGCGGCAGCTGCATAATCTTCATCACTTGTTGCAAGTGCTGTTGTACCTGCTAAGTGAACATTAAGGTCTGTAAGACCTGTGTTCTCGAAAGCACGCTCTAAGAGAGTGTTCTTAACAACTGTGTACTTAACGCCAGCCTCACGAAGATCTTTTCTGAGCTTTGTGTCGTCTGCTACGTTGATACCCTCATAGGAAACGAGAAGACCTGTAACAGAATTTTTAACTCTTTCAGTAACATCAGCAACGAGCTGCTGCTTCTGTTCTAATACTTTCTGACTTGGCAACTAATTTCACCTCCGTTAAAATGATAACGCAGTTCATAAGAGAAAAGCCTCTTTCCTGAGAAAGAGGCTTGAAATTACATTATTCACCCTAAGGTGTGTAATAGCTTCTTCCTCGGCAGGCGGATATTAAATCCATTATATCTTGAAAAGACACCTGCTGTCTTTAGAACAGCGATTTATATTCAGGGCAAAAACCCTAAACAGCTTAAATTATGCCTGTGTACCGGCTGTGAACTTGTTGGGGTTGAGCTTAACGCTGGGGCCCATTGTAGAAGTTACAACGCAGGACTTGATGTACTGACCCTTTGCAGCAGCAGGCTTAGCCTTAACGATAGCGTCCATAAGAGTCTCGAGGTTAGTCTGGAGCTTCTCTGCGCCGAAGGAAACCTTGCCGATGGGGCAGTGGATGATGTTTGTTTTGTCAAGACGGTACTCAATCTTACCGGCCTTAGCTTCTTTGATAGCCTTAGCGATATCAGTTGTAACTGTACCTGCCTTGGGGTTAGGCATAAGACCACGGGGACCGAGGATTTTACCAAGACGACCAACAAGACCCATGCAGTCGGGAGTTGTGATGAGAACGTCGAAGTCCATCCAGCCCTCGTTCTGAATCTTTGCTGTCATATCCTCAGCACCAACAAAGTCAGCGCCTGCTTCCTGAGCAGCCTTCTCGTTGTCGCCCTTGCAGATAGCAAGAACCTTAACGTCTTTACCTGTGCCGTTAGGAAGAACAATAGCACCTCTAACCTGCTGGTCAGCGTGACGGGAGTCAACACCGAGCTTTACGTGAAGCTCAACTGTCTCGTCAAACTTAGCAGAAGCTGCCTTTACGCAGAGGTCAAGTGCTTCGTTTGTATCATAAAGTTTTGTTCTGTCGATAAGCTTTGCGCTATCAACATATTTCTTACCGTGTTTCATAAAGATTTTTCCTCCATTGTTAGGTGGTTAAGCGGATAATCCTCCCACCCGGATAATAACGAGCTATTAGTCTTCAACAGTAACGCC
>JAFUPE010000024.1 GCA_017481395.1 Ruminococcus sp.
CCCGTGAATGTCGCGTTAAGACAGAGGGTTTGTTGGAACCTGTAAGCGGTGTAGGGCAATAGCCCTCGCAATTTGAGTGGTACCGCGGCTTAGAATTGTTTTTTCAGTCGTCTCAAGGTTTTTGCTTTGAGACGGCTTTTTATTTTTTATTACTATATTTCAGTAAAGGAGAGGATCCAAAAATGTCACAGAATTTAATGATTGATGAAAGAATAAAAGAGGTGGCAAACCGAATTAAAAGCGTTCGTGAGGATTTAGGCTTTACAGTTGAGCAAATGGCTAAAAAAACAAGCACAACCCCCGAGGAGTACAGACTCCTTGAGTCAGGTCAGTCTGATTTCAGTTTTACGTTTATATATAAGTTTGCCAATGCATGTTCTATTGATATTACAGATATTATGGAAGGTACCAGCCCTCTGCTTACGCAGTATAGTGTTGTGAGAAAAGGCGAAGGTATGCCCTTTGCAAGACGCGAGGGCTTTAAGTATTATAACTTGGCACCTGCTTTTAAAAATAAGCTTGCCGAGCCTTTTCACGTTGTTATTCCTTATTCTGAGCAAGCTCAGAACGAGCCCATGCACCTTTCTACTCATACAGGACATGAAATTGATATAGTTATCAAGGGCAGTATGAAAATTCAGGTGGGCGACAGATACGAAATTTTACATGAGGGCGACAGCATCTACTACGACAGCTCGATTCCTCATGATGAGCGTGCAATCGGCGGAAGTGACTGCGAGATTTATGCAATCGTTATCAATCCCGACACCAACGGCATGGCAAATTACGAGGAAAAGGTAATTGCAGCTACCACTACAAATACAGACCTTGCAAAGCTCGAAAATCCTGTTTACGAAAAGTTTATCACAACCGAAACTGACGAAAACGGCGTGCTTTCTGGCATTAGCTTTAAAAACGAAGATAAGTTTAACTTTGCCTTTGATGTTATCGATGGTTTAGCCGCAAAATGTCCTGATAAAACTGCTATGGTTCACCTTACCAATACAAAGCAGGAGCGTGTTTTCACATACAAGGATTTGATGGAATACTCTAATATGACAGCTAACTACTTTGAGTCCTTGGGAATTAAAAAGGGCGACAGGGTTATGCTTGTGTTAAAGCGTCATTATCAGTTCTGGTTCTCTATTCTTGCGCTTCACAAAATTGGTGCTATTGCAATTCCTGCAACAAACCTTTTAAAAGAGCACGACTTTGAGTATCGCTTCAATGCCGCAGGTGTTAAGGCTATTATCTGTACTGCAGACGGTGAAACTGCAGACGAAGCTGACAAGGCAGCAGTCAATAGCCCCACACTTACAGTTAAGGTAAGCGTTAACGGCAAGCGTGAAGGCTGGCACAGCTTTGAGGAAGAGTTCGAGAAGTTCTCTCATAACTACAAGAGAACTGAGGAGTCGCCCTGTGGCAATGACCCTCTCATTATGTTTTTCACCTCAGGTACCACAGGTAACCCCAAAATTGCCGAGCATAATCATATGTATCCTCTCGGTCACTTTATCACCGCTAAGTATTGGCATAATGTAGACCCCAACGGCATGCACTTTACAATTTCCGACACAGGCTGGGGTAAGGCTCTGTGGGGTAAGCTTTACGGTCAGTGGCTTTGCGAAACCGCAGTATTTACCTATGACTTCGATCGTTTCGATGCTGACGATATCCTGCCCCTGTTCAAAAAGTACGGCATCACAACCTTCTGTGCACCGCCTACAATGTATCGCTTCTTTATCCGTCAGGATTTGTCCAAGTATGACTTAAGCTCTGTTAAGTATGCAACTGTTGCTGGCGAGGCGTTAAACCCCGAGGTTTATCACCAGTTCTTAAAGGCAACAGGCATCAGCCTTATGGAAGGCTACGGTCAGACCGAAACCACCCTTACAATCGGTAACTTTGTTGGCACCGAGGTCAAGGTTGGTTCTATGGGTAAACCAAGTCCCCTTTATGACATTCAGATTCTTGACAAGGAAGGCAACCCCTGCAAAGCAGGTGACATCGGTGAAATCTGCGTTAAGACAGATAAAAACACACCCTGCGGTCTGTTTATGGGCTATTACCTTGATGACGACCTTACTACAAAGGTATGGCACGACGGTTATTATCACACAGGTGATACAGCCTGGATGGACACAGACGGCAACTTCTGGTTTGTTGGTCGTGTTGATGATGTTATCAAGTCTTCGGGCTATCGTATCGGACCCTTTGAGATTGAGTCTGTTATCATGGAGCTTCCTTATGTTCTTGAATGTGCAGTTACTGCCGCACCCGATGAAATCCGCGGTCAGGTAGTTAAGGCAACAATTATCCTCACTCAGGGCACACAGGAAAGCGATGCTCTTAAGAAGGAAATTCAGGAGTATGTTAAGAAGCGTACAGCTCCTTACAAGTATCCCAGAATCGTTAATTTTGTTGACTCCTTGCCCAAGACAATCAGTGGCAAAATCATCCGTGCAAAAATTAAATAAGTATAAAAAACGAAAGCTTCCTTTGATTTACTCAAAGGAAGCTTTTTTGTAGGGGAGGGGAGCCCCCGAATTGTTTAGCTTAAACGTAAGGTTTCAAGAGATAAAACGGCTTTGCTGCAAATGATAATCATTGAAGTTTGGCAAGGGATTTCTGAATTGCCGTTGTGTCTTTAATTGTAATTATTCCGTCGCTATTAAAGTCGGCGGCATTTTTGGCAGCTCCACCAAGTTTTGCTATGTTTGCAATGTGCTTTTGGATAGCGGTGGCATCTTTGATGGTGACTTTGCCGTCTTGGTTTGCGTCGCCGATAAGCACGTCTATCTTATCAAGATGCCCGTTAAGAAGATATGCTTTATAGTCGTATTTGTCATTGACAGTTGTGCCAAACTCAAAACAAGCGTTGTGGACAATGTATTTTTTAATATCCAAGGTTCTGCGGTTTGTATCAGAGAAATAAATGATTTCGCAGTTTTCGGGAATATTGGCAGCGTAAAGTGTGCCTTCTTCAGAAGTTGCCACAAATGAAAGCTCCTGAGATTCGGTTATTTCGTCAGAGCCGTACGTGTAGGTAATGTTAATAGGTGAGCGATTGAATCTTTCTAAGAAGTATACGGTGATTTCGCCTTCGTTGACGGAGGAGTATTTAGACTCAGGGATTGTTCCAAGCTGGCGTGTGCTATAAAAAACTTCGCCTTTTTCAGGTGTAGTGCCATATTCGCCGTCGCCGTAATAGTAGTACCAATCGCCGTATATATATGTGTTGTCCCAAGTGATTTCGGTTTTGTCGTAGTTGATAACATAAATCATACCGTCAAAGCTTTCGATACCATCGGGATAAAGGGGATTTTCGCCGGGTTTGTATCCGTCCAGACTTATAACGTCAGTTTGCTTGGCGGGAGCTGTCAGAATATCACCTGCACTTGTTTGGTCATCAATATAGTTGTTCCATATTATATGGGGTACGTCCTTTGGCACATCGAAGCTGTAAATACCGCCCATTATGCCGAATACATAGTAACCTGGGTAGTAGTTTTCACATTTGTTTGTGCCTTCCCACCAGTAAAGACCAGCTCCGCGTGACAGTATATTCTCCCAATCTTCCGGCATATAGAAGTAGTATCGGTTGGTTTCAAGCTTGGGGGCAGGGTTTTCACCGCCAAAAGAACGGCTTGTGAAAAACTCCTCGCCTTTTTCTTCGTAAAGTCCATATTCGCCGTTGCCGTAGTAATAGTACCAATTACCGTAACACTCGATTTGATATGATGGTATATAGTCTGTTGTTCTGTCGTGATCAACTACATATATCTTGTTTTTATGGTTAAATGTATCAGTATAACAAGAAAATCTGTATTCGTTATTATTGGTTGTGTTTTCATTAAAATCAACACCGTTGTTCCACATGATGTATTCAACATCTTCGGGAACATCGTAGTAGTAAAGTCCCTTTACATCTGCTTTTGTACACTCAACACCCGGAAAACTCGACTGAGCACCTGTGCCGTTCCACCAATAAATGTAAGCGGTAGAAGAATATTCGTTCTCCCATTCTTCTGGCAGATAAAAGTAGTAGCGGTTGGTTTTTAATTCTTCGGTATTTTCTGCTGAAACACTAACCATAGAAAATGCCGAGAAAATCATAATTACCGCTAATATAAGGCATAAATATCGTTTCATAATAATCCTCCTTTTCGGTTTGTTCTGTCAATTAAATTATAAGGCAACGGCGGTCTATAATCAATAGACGAAAAATACAAGGTTTGTAAGATGTGTTTAGGTAAGTTGCATATAGACAAACACAAAACCCCGCTGTAAAGCGAGGTTTTGTGTTAAAATTATAATTGGAATTGCTGACTGTGGTTAAAGGTTACTTAAGTTCTGCTATGGTGACGCCTGCTTCGCCTTCACCGAAGGTACCAAGGCGGAAGGATTTAACTGCCTTGTGGTGGCGGAGGAAATTCTGGATTTCTTTTCGTAAAACACCTGTACCCTTACCGTGGATAATGGTAAGCTTTTCTGTGCGGCGTAATATCGCGGTATCTATGGCAGAATCTACAGCCATAATTGCTTCAACGGCTGTTTGACCTCTTACGTCTATTTCACTTATTCCTCGGGTGTCAAGGGTAGGACGAATATCTTTGGTAATAGCTTTACCGCCTATTTTAATTTTTTCATCCTTCATAAGACGCAGGTTAGAAATTTTGACCCTTGTTTTAATGACACCTGCCTGTACCATTACCTGAGTGTCACCCTCTTTGGGAGTTTCAAGCAAGGTGGCTTTTTTGTCGATATCGTAAATAAGAACGGTGTCGCCTTTTTTTAGGGGGCGTGGAAGTACATAGCCGTCGTTCTTTGTTTTTGCAATGGGGTCAGCCTCGTCTTCCATTTTACGCATTGCCTGCCTTAGCTTTGCTTTATCGTCTGCAGTAAGCTCTGCTTTTTTCTTGAGGCTTTCGATTTCCTCAATTAATGTGTCAGCCTGTGCCTTTGTACGGCTTAAAATAAGCTGTGCCTCGTGCTTTGCACGCGAAAGCTCTGATTCCGCTTGCTTTCGTACACGTTCTAATTCTATCTGTGCTTTTTGCTTGTCGGCATTTGCTTTTGCCGAGGTTTTTCGAGCTTCTTCAAGTTCTCTTTGAAGCTCCTGTCGTCTGTCCTCCAAAGACTCTACCGCCGCCTCAAAACGTCGGCTTTCGCTTGATACAAGCTCTCTTGCCTTGTCTACAAGCTCTTTTTCCATACCTAAACGTTCGGAAATTGCAAAAGCATTACTTTTGCCGGGAATGCCGATTAAAAGCTTATATGTAGGCTTAAGGGTGGCTACATCAAATTCGCAGCAACCGTTTTCTACTCTATCTGTTCTAAGGGCATATTCCTTAAGCTCGGCATAGTGAGTTGTAGAGGCGATTTTTGCACCCTTACCTCGAAGCTCATCAAGGATTGCAACAGCTAAAGCCGCACCCTCAACAGGGTCGGTGCCTGCACCAAGCTCGTCAATGAGCACTAAGCTTCTGTTATCTGCAGCCTTTAATATCGAAACAATGTTTGTCATATGAGCCGAAAAGGTGGACAAGGATTGCTCAATGCTTTGTTCGTCGCCTATATCAACAAGCACCTTTTCGAAGGTGGATATTTCACTTCCGTCCTCACAAGGTATCATAAGTCCGCACATAGCCATAAGTGTGAAAAGTCCAACGGTTTTTATGGAAACGGTTTTACCGCCTGTATTAGGGCCTGTAATAACCAAAGTGTCGAAATCTTTGCCAAGAGAAATATCGGTAGCAACAACGTTTTTTGCGTCAATTAACGGGTGGCGTGCTGATTTTAAATTTATAATGCCTTTGTTGTTGATTTTCGGCACAGACGCCTTCATTTTGTAGCCTAAATTAGCCTTGGCAAAAATCAGATTAAGCTCTACAAGGGCGTTGTAGCTTTCGCTTATAGTATCGGCGTTTGCTCCCGCCTCGCTTGAAAGCTCAAAGAGGATGCGCTCAATTTCGGCTTCTTCCTTGGACTCTAAAACCCTTATGTCGTTGTTTGCTTGCACAACACCCATAGGCTCTACAAAAACAGTAGCACCTGATGAAGATGTATCGTGAACAAGTCCGGGGATTGCTGAACGGCACTCAGCTTTCACAGGCACTACAAATCTGCCGCTTCGCTGAGTGATAATACTGTCCTGTAAAAATTTCTGATAAGAGGAGGAACGTACAATTTTGTCTAAAATTTCCCTTGCCTTTGATGCCGCCTGACGTTTTTTACGACGGATATCGTAAAGTGCAGGGGAGGCATTGTCGGCAATTTCCTCTTCACTTAAAATTGCAGTGGTGATTTTTTCTTCCAAGTATTTGTTGGGTGAGAGCTTTTCGAAAAGCAGATTGAGAGAAGTCTCGATTGAAGCTGATTTGTTTCTCCATTCCTTGACACCTCTGATGATTCTTAAGGTTTCAGAAACTCTGAGGAGTTCGGTGGTGCTCATAACGCCGCCTGCTTCGCCTCGCCTTAAGGCACTCATCGGATTTTTGATTCCGCCGAATGAGGGCGTGCCAAATCTGCCCGAGAGAATAAAGGCGTCTTCTGTAAGCTTCATTTGCTCCTCAACCTCAAAAAGTCCCCACGATGGTTCTATTTCCAAGGCTTTTGCCTGTGCATCCTCGCATGAGGTAAGGTCTGAGAGCATCTTTAAAATTTTATCAAGCTCTAAGGCTTTGTAATGTTTGTTCATAGTAAGTACCTGTACTCTTAACTGCTGACTGTTTTATAAAACTGTAATGTGGCGAAGCTTCGATCTACCTTTCGGCTTAAGTATTCCTCGGTAATGTCGCTGAGCCTTTTAAGGGATTCCTCGGAAAGGGAAAAGGAAAAAAGCTTTTTATCCTCGGAAAATACAAGGTGACGAAGTGCTAAGGCTATGCTTTTGCTGATTTTTGTACCTTGTGGAAGAGGATTTTTCTCAAAGCAATCCTTGCAGAAAAGCTGACCGCTTAAAAGAAAGTACATCTCTTCTGCCTCGTATACGCCGCACTTGGGACACATCAATAAATCGGGCATATAGCCTGAAATTGAGGCAAGCCTCATTTCCACCGCCGCTTTTATTAAAAGCTCAGGCACTTCTTCCTTTGAAAGCAGATAAAGTGCATTTAAAATAAGCCTTAAGTGCTCCTCGGCTTCTTGCTCCATAGGGCACACAGCCGCCGCAACCTCGCAGAAATATTCTGCTAAAGAAAGCTTTGTAAGCTCTTTTTTTAGGTCAGAAAACATACTGAGAAGCTTTGAGCTTTCGACGGTGTAGTAGTCCTTTTTGCTTTTGTAAAGGGTAAATTCAGAGTAGCATAAAAGCCCTGTGGCAGGTGAGTTGGGGCTTTTGATGTTTTTACCCTGACGCACAAAAGCACGAATTACGCCGGCCTGACGGGTTAGTATTGTAACGAGTCTGTCCTGCTCACCGATATTCTGTTGTTTTATTATCAGTCCGTCTGTTTTTATCTTCTTCGTTTGCATCATCGTTATTATAAGGAGAAGCTGCGTCAGCAAGGGATTTGAAGTTCAGGTAGTCCTGTACCTTTCCTGTTGCCGCAAAAATCTCCCAAGCTTTGTTTTTGTCCATATACCATCACCTGACTTTAGTATACCTTAAAGCACAGGGTGATATAGAGGGGATTTTGTTGTTGGGTTTAATTTCCTTTGTTTATATTATTCGAAATCTTTTTCAGAAAAGCCAAGACTTCTCATAATTCCTTCTCGGTTTCGCCAATCTTCTCTTACCTTTACCCAAGTCTGCAGGTTAACCTTACAGTCAAAGAAACGTTCCATGTCCTCTCGGGCGGAGGAGCTTACTTTCTTAAGCATTTTGCCACCTTTGCCGATGATAATTCCCTTGTGACTGTCGCGTTCGCAGTAAATCGTGGCGTCTACGTCTAAAATTCCGCTGTCTCTTTGCTTCATTTTTTCCACCACAACGGCGGTACCGTGGGGAATTTCCTTGTCTAAGTTTCGAAGTAGCTTTTCTCTTATCATCTCAGAGGCTAAAACTCGCTCACTCTGGTCGGTTAAGGTGTCTTCTTCGAAGAAATGACCGCCCTCGGAGGTAAGCTTTTTAAGTTCATCAACAAGTGCAGGCACACCATCGCCCGTTCTTGCACTGATAGGAACGATAGCCTCGAAGTCGAACATTGAACTGTAGGTGAGGATAAGATGCATAAGCTCTTCTTTCTGCTTTATAAGGTCGGTTTTGTTGATTGCAAGAATTGCAGGCATACCTAATTCGGTAATTCGTTTGATAAGTGCGGTTTCGGTTTCGTCGGGCTCTCTGCCTGCTTCTACAACCAAAAGGCAGGCGTCAGCAGACGAAACAGACTCCTTTACTGAGCGAACCATGTAGTTGCCTAACGAGGTTTTAGGTTTGTGCATACCGGGTGTATCGGTAAAAACAAGCTGATGCTCGCCCTCTGTCAGCACACCCATAATTCGTGTGCGGGTGGTCTGAGGTTTGTCAGAAACGATTGCTATTTTCTGACCGAGCATACGGTTAAGAAGCGAGGATTTACCTGCATTTGGTCTGCCGACAATTGAAATAAAAGCTGATTTATCCTGAAAGTTCATAAATTCTCCTTATAATTTTATCGTCACATTCAGAGAAAAGAATGTGACGACCTGTATGGTTATTTCTTTGTGTTTTTATATCCGCCGAAAATAATGAAAATTACAGAGCAAACTGCACAGATCCCTAAGGGGATAAAGAAAAGCGGATGTCTTGAAAGTCGTTCCACAGCATACGAAAGCTTGCCCGAGAAAATAAACATAAATATAGCAACACCTATGGCGGCAACAGAAGCCACAAGTACAGCACCTGCAGCGATATCCTTGATTTTTCCTATAAGGGGGTTGTGCTCGGTAGAATAAAGGTCGCAAAGGTTTTCGATAGCTGTATTAATAAGCTCAGCCGAAAAAACAGTACCTATTGTAACAAATAGAACTGCCCATTGGGTGGGGTCCATCTTGCTTATGTAAGCAAATAAAAGCACAAAAAACGCTGCAACAAAATGAAACCGCATATGGGCCTCGGTAACAAAGGCGGCGGCTATTCCCTTAAAAGCATTTTTAAAGCTTTTCAGTTGACGTTTCATAAGTTATTCCTCGTCAACAACGTAGCTTGAAGAAGCAGGCAAGCCTAAAAGCTCCATAACGTGCTCTTCCTTTTCACGCATACGAATACGCTCTAAGTTGTCCTCGTGGTCGTAGCCTAAAAGGTGAAGCACGCTGTGACATGTAAGGTATCCTACCTCACGCTGTAAGGAGTGACCGTAAATGTTAGCCTGCTCAACGGCTCTTTCCATAGAAATAACAACGTCACCCAAAAGCTGAGCACCTGTTTCGGGGTCGATGTCGTACTTGCCGTCTTCGCCGCAAAGACCGAAGGAGAGAACGTCTGTCTCGATATCCTTGTCTCTGTATTGAGCATTAAGCTCTTTGATTTGGGCGTTGTTTACGAAGGAAACGCTGATTTCAGCAGGACCCTCGAAATTTTCTGTTTTAAGTGTGGCTGTGCAACAACGTCTAACAAGCATTCTAAGGCCTGTGGGAATTTGCACATCTTTCTGTCGATTAGTAATTACAACTGTGATTTTATCTTTTGCCATCTCTGTCTCTTCCTTCCTCTAATTTTGCATAAGCTTTGATGATGTCCTGTACAAGCCTGTGCCTTACGACGTCTTTTTCTGAGAATCTGCAGCTTGCTATATCATCAATGTTTTTTAGTACCTTAATACATTCCTTAAGTCCCGAGCGTGCACCGTTTGGCAGGTCAATCTGGGTAATGTCGCCTGTAATGACCATTTTAGAGTTGAAGCCAAGTCGGGTTAAGAACATTTTCATCTGCTCTGTGGTGGTGTTTTGAGCTTCATCCAGAATAATAAAGCTGTCGTCTAAGGTTCTGCCTCGCATATAGGCTAAAGGGGCTACCTCAATGTTTCCTCTTTCTACGTATTTCTGGTAGGTTTCAGCACCCAGCATATCGAAAAGTGCGTCATAAAGAGGACGAAGGTACGGGTCAACCTTACTTTGTAAATCACCGGGCAGAAAGCCTAATTTTTCGCCTGCTTCAACTGCAGGACGAGTAAGGATAATACGGTTGATTTCTTTTGCTCTGAAAGCGGTAACCGCCATTGCCACTGCAAGGTAGGTTTTACCTGTACCGGCAGGGCCTACGCCAATGGTGATTGTGTTGTTTTTAATAAGGTTGCAGTAATTACGCTGGCCCATGGTCTTGGGTTTTATGGGCTTGCCCTTAGAGGTTATGCATATGCAGTCGCCTGTAAGGCTTTCGATTTTTTCACTGCTTCCTTCGTTTACAAGAGAAATGCAGTATCTTATATTTTGCTCGGACAGGGTTTCTCCTCGGTTAATAAGGTTAAGAAGGCTTTCGATAACCTTTGCCGCCTTATAAACACCTTCGGTTTCACCTTTGATTTTAAATTCGCCGTCAAGGGTTACAACGGAAACAGAATATTCCTTTTCGATAAGACGGATGTTTTCGTCGAAGCTGCCGAAAAGTGCGGCTACCTGTTCCATTCTGTCGATGTTAACGATTTGTTCCGTAGAGCATATCTCCAATACAATATAATGTAAAATAATATTCAGTTTAGTATACCACAAAATTTTCTAAAAAACACCCGAAAAATTCAAGATTGTGCAACTTATGAGAATTTTTGTAAGGTTTGACAATTATCTGTGGTCAAATTCATCATATAAGTAAAATCTATAAGCAAAAAAACGCTGAAAACAACAGGAAAAATTAGGGCAAACCCTTGACAAAAAGGTGTTGGATAGTTATAATTGCAAAGGTGTAAAGAAAAAAACTTTACAGCGTGAGGTAAACTTTATGGAAAAGAGCATCGAAATTTCTCTGCTGTTTGACTTTTACG
Organism: Ruminococcus sp.; assembly: GCA_017481395.1. Next base: position 10,899 of record JAFUPE010000024.1, read on the forward strand.
GTGAGCTTTTAAGCGAGAAAAAACGTGAAGCATCAAGTCTTTATTTCAATGAGGATTTATCCCTTTCGGAAATTGCCGAGCATATGGGCATTACCCGTCAGGGTGTAAGCGACCTTATTAGACGCAGTGAGTCGGAGCTCTACGAGTTTGAAGATAAATTAGGTCTTTATTCCCGATTTGAGGCTACAAATGCATCAGCCGCAAAAATCAGGGAGCTGTCAGAGGCAATTGCAAAGGAAAGCTTTGGACAGATTAAGGCAAAGGCTTTGGATATTTTAAGCGAAGCCGAAAAAATTGAGAGGTTGGAGGCGTAATTATGGCATTTGAAAGCTTGTCCGAGAAAATCGGCGGTGTTTTTAAAAGACTTAAGAATAAGGGTAAGCTTAGCGAAAGCGACGTTAAAGCCGCTATGCGAGAAGTGCGTCTTGCACTTTTAGAGGCTGACGTTAACTACAAGGTTGCCAAGGATTTTACAAACAAAATTACCGAGCGAGCAATCGGCTCTGACGTTATGGAAAGCCTCACTCCTGCTCAGATGGTAATTAAGATTGTAAACGAAGAGCTTAAGGCTCTTATGGGCGGCGAAAGTGCCAAGATTAACTTCGCGTCAAAGCCTCCTACGGTTATTATGATGTGCGGTTTGCAGGGTTCGGGTAAAACTACCCACTCGGGAAAACTCGCAAAGCTTTTAAAAAACAAAAACCACATACCCCTACTGGTTGCCTGTGATATTTACCGACCTGCTGCTATTGAACAGCTTAAGGTTGTGGGCAGAAATGCCGATGTACCTGTTTTTGAAATGGGTGCCGAAAGCCCTGTGAAAATCGCCCGAGAGGCAATCAAGCACGCAAGAGATTACGGTAACGACATCGTTATCTTAGATACAGCAGGCCGACTTCATATTGATGACCAGCTTATGGCTGAGCTTGAAAACGTAAAGGCAGAGGTTAACCCCTCTGAAATCCTGCTTGTTATCGACTCTATGACAGGTCAGGACGCAGTAAATGTTGCCGAAACTTTTAACAGCCGTCTTGAGATTACAGGTGTAATCCTTACAAAGCTTGACGGTGACACCCGTGGCGGTGCGGCTCTTTCGGTTAAGGCTGTTACAGGCAAGCCCATCAAGTTTGCAGGTACAGGCGAAAAGCTTGGTGATATCGAGCCCTTCCACCCCGACAGAATGGCAAGCCGAATCCTGGGTATGGGCGATATGCTTACTCTTATTGAAGAGGCAGAGCAGAAGCTCGACGCTAAAAAGGCAGAGGAACTTGCCGAGAAGATGATGACCAACAAAATGGACTTCAATGACCTTCTTGACCAGTTCG
>JAFUPE010000025.1 GCA_017481395.1 Ruminococcus sp.
ATTGTTTGTACTGTAATGAGCGTTGACCCCGACTGTGCTCCCGAAATCGCAGCTATGGTTGGTGTTTCTCTTTCTCTTTCAATTTCCGACATTACTTGGAATGGCCCTATCAGCAGTGTTTCTGTAGGCTACGTTGACGGCGAAATCGTAATTAACCCCACAGCAGAGCAGAGAGAGCGTTCTAAAATGGCTACAACCGTTGCTTCGACAGACAGCCGCGTTGCTATGATTGAGGCAGGTGCTGACTGCGTAAGCGACGAGGTTATGTTTAACGCAATTATGGCAGGCCACGAGGCTAACCAGCCCATTATTGAGTTTATTAAGGGCATTCAGGCTGAGATTGGTAAAGAAAAGTTCAGCTACCCCTCTAACGAGCCCGACCACGATATGTTCGAGGCTATCAAGGCTTTCTCGGAGGAAGATATCAAGTTTGCTCTTGATACAGACGACAAGACAGTTCGTGACGAAAGACTTAAGCCCATTTACGAGGCTGTTCACGAGAAGTTCGATGAGATTTATCCCGAGTGTGAGGCTAAGATTGACGAGTGCCTTTATAAAACTCAGAAGTTTATCGTTCGCCGCTGGCTTTTAGACGAGCAGAAGCGTGTTGACGGCAGAGGTATGAACGACATTCGTCCTCTTGCTTCTGAGGTAGGCGTTCTTCCCAGAGTTCATGGTTCAGGTTTATTTACACGTGGCCAGACACAGGTTCTTACAGTTGCTACACTTGGCCCTGTTTCCGACCAGCAGCTTTTAGACGGTATTGATGAGGAAGAGTACAAGCGTTATATGCACCACTACAACTTCCCCAGCTATTCTGTTGGTGAAACAAAGCCCAGCCGCGGCCCCGGCAGACGTGAGATTGGTCACGGTGCTCTTGCAGAGAGAGCATTAGCTCCCGTAATTCCTTCTGTTGAGGAATTCCCCTATGCAATCAGACTCGTTTCCGAGATTCTTTCTTCTAACGGTTCTACTTCTCAGGGTTCTGTTTGCGGTTCTACACTTGCTCTTATGGATGCAGGTGTTCCCATTAAGGCTCCTGTTGCAGGTATTTCCTGCGGTCTTATTACCGAGGGCGAGCGTTGGATGACAATGGTTGACATTCAGGGCGTTGAGGACTTCTTCGGCGATATGGACTTTAAGGTAGCAGGTACTAAGGACGGCATTACAGCTATCCAGATGGACCTTAAGATTTCCGGTCTTACTCCCGAAATTATCAAGGAGGCTCTTGAGAAAACTCACGAGGCTCGTAACTATATTCTTGACGAAATTATGCTTAAGGCTATTGCTGAGCCCAGAGCAGAGCTTAGTAAGTATGCTCCTAAGATGCTTACCACAACAATCCCTGCTGATAAGATTTCTGAAGTTATCGGTAAGGGCGGTAAGGTAATCAAGGAGATTCAGGCAGAGTGTCAGGTTAAGATTGATATCGAGGAAGACGGCGACTTTGGTCACGTATTTGTAAGCGGTGTTGATGCAGATAATTGTAAGCGTGCTTTAAGCATTGTTGAGACAATCGCAGTTGACCCCGAGCCCGGTGCAATGTTCCTTGGTAAGGTTACAAGACTTATGGAGTTCGGTGCTTTCGTTGAGATTGCTCCCGGCAAGGAAGGTCTTGTTCACGTATCTCAGCTTGACGTTAAGCGTACTGAGAAGGTGTCAGACGTTGTAAATGTTGGCGACGTTATCCGTGTTAAGGTTCTTGAGATTGACGACAAGGGCAGACTTAACCTCTCCAGACGTGCAGTTTTAATTGAGGTTGACGGCTTAACTCCCGAGAACGACCCCGCAGCTGACAGACCTCGTCGTGAGGGCGGCAGAAACGGCGGTAACTTCCGCGGCAAACGTAATCATTAAGCAGGGTGCCCCTACAGGGCGATTCGCCAGTGGACAGGTTTAATGCAGAGAAAACCAATGTTTAACGGCGGATTGAAATAACCTTAAAATATAGTTTATATATTAAAAATCCCTGTCGTGCTATTGCGACAGGGATTTTTATAATTTTATAAAATTTATCAAATGTTGTTGACAGATATAAATAGAAGTGGTAATATATAACAAAAGTCGGAGGTGATAACGATGAAAGAATATACTAATTTAGAAATTGAAGTTATTAACTTTAATAAAGCGGATGTTATTGTGGCATCGGGAGGAGATTCAGAGCACGATAACGGTTATATTAATTGGGACGACTTTGAATAATCTATATTAAAAGGTGCTGAGTGTAAAAACTCAGCACCTTTTTGTTATATAATGATTATTGTAGGGAATGGATTAATCTGTTCCAAAAGTTTTGATAACGGAACGCATAAATGCGTTTTCTACGAATGAATTTATCCAATATTAAAGAATTTAAAGATTTTAAGTTCTTTTTCTTTTATGATTCCTAAACCTAAGAACTTATCATTAAATTTTACTCTGAAAATTTCGTTTTCGGAATAGTCTTTTGGAAGTGTACGTAAGCGTTCTAACCCCAATGCGCCGCCATTTTTAAAGCGGATACTCTGAGCCTCGGACACAGTTACCTTTCGGTAAGTATCAAAAAGTCTTTCTATAGGGAGGAGCTTTGCTTTGATTTCTTCGGGAGTTAAGCTTTTAAGCTCGTCCATAGAAATACTTTCACTTAGCGAAAATCCGCAGGCCTTTGTGCGAATTAGAGAGGTCATTACCGCGAATGTATCTAAAGCCTTGCCGATGTCGTCAACAAGTGAACGAATGTACGTCCCCTTAGAACAACTTACCCTGATTTTTGCAGTCTGATTTTCTGCTGAAAAATCCTCGCAAACAAGGCTGTAAATGGTGACAGGGCGAGCTTCTCGCTTGACCTCTATGCCTTGTCGGGCAAGGTCGTAGAGCCTTTTGCCAGTCTGCTTTAATGCGGAGTACATAGGGGGGATCTGCAAAATTTCGCCTCGGAAATCAGCGAGAGTTGTTTCGAATTGTTCTTTTGTAACAGAAGACTTTTCTTCTCTTAAAATATTGCCCCAGATATCAAGGGTGTCGGTCTCTATACCGAATTTAAGCTCGGCTAAATATTCTTTATCGTGATTTGGCAGAATATCCTGAGCCTTTGTAGCCGCACCTAAAAGTATAGGGAGAACTCCTGTTGCGTTGGGGTCAAGGGTGCCGCAGTGACCGGTTTTCCTTTGACCTGATTTCTTTCGTGTAACGGCAACCGCGTCGAAGGACGTAAAGTCCATAGGCTTATTTATTATGAGAACGCCGTTCATAATATCTTCTCAGCCTCGTTTATAAGGGAGTCTTTAACAAAATCCAAAGTACCCTCTATAGTACAGCCCGAAGCCGCAACGTGACCGCCGCCTCCGAAAGCAGAGCAATAGGCAGAGGCATCAACGCCTTCGTTGGTGCGAACAGAAATTTTAAAAACTCCGTCTTCTTTTTCTCTGATTGTAATGCCCATTAGTACGCCCTCAACGCGTCTTGGAATAGAGGCAAGACCTTCTACCTCGTCATCACCTACGCCTGCTTTTTTTAGCATAGCTTGGGTAACAACGATAAGGGCAAGCTTGCCCGAAAGGTGAAGCTCTAAGGTGTTATATACTAACTTCTGCAATTCAATACGGGCAGGGGACATAATCTCGAACATCTCGGCGTTAATTTTCTCCCAAGGGGCACCTGCCGCCATGGTTTTGGCGGCAATAAGGTGAGTTTTGGGAGTTGTGTTTGTATACCTGAAACAGCCTGTATCGGTAGAAAGTCCTGTGTAAATACAGGTTGCAATATGCTTGTTGAGGATTACACCCGTCATAAGCCCTAAAAGCTCAAACACAATCTCAGCCGCCGAGGCAGACGCACTGTCGATATATTTCATTTTTGAATCTATGGAGTTTGTGCCGTGATGGTCAATGCAGATGTCGATGATATCCTTGTATTTTTCTTCGTTTTCGCCCAAAAGCGAGGTGGCGGCGACATCTACGCTTACGACATATTCACGCTCGAAGTCCTGTGTCTTTACGCCTTCTTTTAAAAAGGCGTATTTTTTTGCAGGCTCACCGCAGGTTACAACCCTTGCATTTTTGCCTAACTGCTGTAAAGCAGAGCAAAGTGCATAGGCAGAGCCTAAGGTGTCGCCGTCGGGGTATCGGTGAGTGAGAATTTCGATATTATCCATGGTCATAAGCTTATCGGCAATAGCCTTAAGATTATTCATCTTGATCGTCGTCCTCTCTTTTTATATCAAGGTCGTGAAGAATCTTGGATATATTTGCACTGTATTCGATGGAATCGGTAGCTTTGAAGATAAGTGTAGGTACGTGGCGGATAGAAAGCCTAAGCCCTAACTCGCGGCGGATAAAGCCGGCGGCGGATTTTAGACCCTTGACTGCCTCGGTTGCCTTTGCCATACCTTCAAGAGCACTGATGTAAACCGTACAGTAGCTAAGGTCATTGGTGACCTCAACTCGGATAATGGATACAAAGGAGCCTGCAACGCGAGGGTCTTTTACCTCGCGTAAAATTGCAGTAAGCTCGCGTTTGATATCTTCGGTAGTTCTTGAAATTTTGTGACTTGCCATAAATTTACCTCCGGCTTAGTCCTCGCGGTATTCCTCAATAATAAATGCCTCGAAGATGTCGCCTTCTTTGATGTCGTTAAATCTTTCAAGACCGAGACCGCACTCGTAGCCTTCGGCAACTTCCTTAACAGCATCTTTGAATCTCTGAAGCGAGGAAACCTCGTCCTCGGCAATGATAATACCGTCTCTTACAACTCTGATTTTAGCATTTCTTGCAAGCTTTCCGTTCTTAACGTAACAGCCTGCGATTGTGCCGACAGACTTAATCTTAATAACATTACGGCACTCTGCAGTACCAAGAATAACTTCTCTTGTTTTGGGTGCAAGCATACCCTTCATAGCGGACTCAATCTCTTCGATACAGTCGTAGATGATGGTGTAAAGACGCATATCAACACCGTCACGCTCAGCGTTTGTTGCGGCAACAGAGTCGGGGCGAACGTTAAAGCCTACGATAATTGCGTTTGAAGCGTTTGCAAGCATAACGTCACTTTCATTAACAGCGCCAACACCCTGATGGATAACGTGAACGCGTACTTCCTCGTTACTGAGTTTTTCTAAGGACTGTCTTACAGCCTCTACAGAGCCCTGAACGTCAGCCTTAACTACAATCTTAAGCTCTTTAACCTCGCCAAGCTTCATCTGGTCAAAGAGGTTGTCAAGGCTTACCTTTGTCTGAGACTTAAAGAGCTCTTCTTTCTTAGCTGCCTTTCTTTCTTCTACAAGCTCACGTGCAAGACGCTCGTCACTAACTGCGTCGAAGGTGTCGCCACCTGTGGGTACTTCGGCAAGACCTGTAATCTCAACAGGAACAGAGGGACCTGCAACCTTTACCTTTTCACCGCGTTCGTTGGTCATAGCACGAACACGACCTACGGCAGTGCCTGCTACAACGATGTCGCCTGTGTGAAGTGTACCGTTCTGAACAAGAATTGTGGCAATGGGGCCTCTGCCCTTGTCAAGGCGGGCCTCGATAACTGTACCCTTAGCGGCACGGTCGGGATTAGCCTTAAGCTCTTTCATATCGGCAACGAGAGTTACCATTTCAAGAAGGTCGTCAATGCCCATACCTGTCTTAGCGGAAATAGGCATACACGGTGTATCACCGCCCCATTCCTCGGGGATAATCTCGTGCTCGGTAAGCTGCTGCATAACTCTGTCGGGGTTAGCACCAACCTTATCCATTTTATTAATAGCAACAATTACGGAAACGCCTGCAGCCTTGGCGTGGTTAATAGCTTCGATGGTCTGTGGCATAATACCATCGTCAGCAGCAACAACAAGAATTGCGATATCTGTAACCTGAGCACCACGGGCTCGCATAGTTGTGAAAGCTTCGTGACCGGGGGTGTCGAGGAAGGTAATGTCTCTACCGTTTACTACTACGCGGTAAGCACCAATATGCTGAGTAATACCGCCTGCCTCAGAAGCTGTAACGTTTGCATGACGGATGTAGTCAAGAAGTGAAGTCTTACCATGGTCTACGTGGCCCATAACAACTACAACGGGAGCACGGTCCTTAAGGTTTGCCTCGTCATCAACTGTATCGTCAATAATTCTTTCCTCGATTGTAACAACAACTTCTTTTTCAACCTTTGCGTGGAATTCCATAGCAATAAGAGAAGCTGTGTCGAAGTCTACAGAGTCATTTTGGGTAACCATTGTGCCCATAAGGAAAGCCTTCTTGATAACCTCAGCGGCAGTAGCCTTGAGTCTTAAGGCAAGCTCTGTAATTGTGATTTCATCGGGAATTTTAACAGTTATGGGCTTTGCCTTACGCTCCTGAGCGATTCTTTTGAGACGCTCTGCCTCGGTCTCTTTTCTGGAGTTCTTGGGTTTATTTCTCTGCTGTGAACGCTGGTTAATCTTTTGCTTTGCCTTTGACATATTGCTGTCGGATTTAACCTTGTCGTAAGCTAAATTGTCGTACTTTTCGTTGTAACGCTCTACGTTTACGTCAACTGTACGTGTGTTAACGATTTTACCCTGAGCACGCTTTGACTTAATCTCGGAGGTGGTGTCAACGTCGTCATAGTTTTTGGGGTTTTTAGTCTTTTTCTCCTGAGGTTTTTCTGCAGGCTTTGTGTCGTTTTTAGCAGGAGCCTTTTCGCCCTTAAGGCTTGCTTCGAGCTCTTTTTTAGCCTGAGCTTTTTTCTCACGCTCTTCTTCCTTGCGTTTCTGCTCGGCTTCTTCTTTAGCTTCGATAGCCTTATCGCGTACTGCAAAGTATGAGCTGAGGCTTTCCATATTGTTTTTCTGTGTGAAATAGTCAAAAACAACGTCAAGCTCGGGCTCATCGAGAGTAGTCATAGACTTTTTGGTTGTACCGCAGTACTTGGAAACAACCTCGATTACTTCTTTGCTTGAAACGTTAAGGTCCTTTGCGACCTCGTGAATTTTATATTTAATCATTCGGTTTCTCCTCCCTTATTGTTTTGGGTGATAAGCTCAGAAAGCTTTTTTGCAAAGCCGTCGTCTTCGACGGCAAGCACTGCACAGGTTTTGCCCAGTGCGAAGCTAAGCTCATCTTTAGAGTATTGTAAAATCTCATAGCCTGTTGTCTTGGTGGCTGAGATAATTTTTTTCTTTGTGTTTTCTGAAATGTCACTTGCTAAGAGCACAAGCCTTGCGTTGCCTGATTCTACGGACTCAATGACTGTGTCACAGCCGATTTTCATTTTGCCTGCCCGTCTGCAAAGCCCAAGGAAATTAAGAAGCTTATCATTCAACTTTTTTCAACTCCTCTTTAAGATTTTCGTAAACCTCAGAGGGGATGGCGGAAGAAAATGCTTTTTCAAGGCGTTTTCCTTTTATGGCTTTGTTAAGACATTCTAAAGAGTTGCAGATGTAAGCACCTCTGCCCGGCTTTTTGCCTGTAAAGTCAAGCTCTATGCCGCCTTTTTCAAGGATTTCGCCGTTTTCACTTGTCTTGTCGGGAAGCCTTACTACACGGATAAGCTCACGCTTAGGTTTCATTTCATTACAGCCTGTGCATTTGCGAAGTGGAATTTTTTTCTGCTTCAAGAGTTTCCCTCCTGACCTTAAGCTTCTGCCTCTTCAGCTACAGCTTCATCCTCTTCGTCTTCACCGTAGAAGCCGCTTTCGGGACGGATGTCAATCTTCCAGCCGGTAAGCTTTGCGGCGAGACGGGCGTTCTGACCCTTGTTGCCGATAGCCAGTGAAAGCTGAGAATCAGGAACTGTTACCTTACAGCTCTTTGTGCCGTCCTCAGCAACAACTACAGAAACGACACTTGCAGGAGCAAGAGCAGCCGCAATGAACTTTGCGGGGTCTTCGTCGTAAACGATGATGTCGATTTTCTCACCGCCAAGTTCGTCAACAATTGTGCCGACACGAGCACCGCGGTTGCCGATACAAGCACCTACTGCATCAACGGCAGGGTCGTTACTGATAACTGCCATTTTGGTTCTGGAGCCTGCCTCGCGGGAGATAGACTTAATCTCAACAATACCGTCGAAAATTTCGGGTACTTCTTTTTCAAACATTTTTCTTACAAAGTCGGGGTGAGTGCGGCTGATAATAGCCTTGGGACCGCGGTCGCCTACTCTTACATCAACGATGTAGATTTTAACGGAGTCGCCTTCCTTAAGGTTTTCCTCGCCAACCTGTTCGCTTACGGGAAGCACAGCCTCAGCCTTGCCGAAGCGGATTGTAGCGTTACCGGTTTTGGGGTCGATTCTTTCAACTGTTGCAGTAACGATTTCTTTGAGCTTTGACTGGAACTCTCTGAGCACCTGACCCTTTTCGCCGTCGCGGATGCCGCCGTGGATAACGTTTTTGGAAGCGGAAACTGCAATTCTGCCGAACTTTTTGGGGTCAAGGGGAATGCCGATTTCTTTGCCTACGGCAGCACGTTTAGAAATCTGCTTTGCGTCTTCTAAGAGAATTTCGTTAGCCTCGTCTTCGATTTCCTCAACTACTGTTTTAATCATCTTAACGTTAAAGGTGTTTTTCTCGGCATCCATTGTGATGTCAATGTTTTCGTTGCCGTAAAGGTTTTTGCAGGCTACCACGATAGCACGCTTAATCTGCTCAATCATGTAGTCTACAGGGATACCCTTTTCCTTTTCAAGGAGCATTAACGCCTCGAATAATTCCTTGTTGTTCATTTTTTATAACCATTCCTTTCTGTATGTCTTTGTATATTAGCTTTATATGTCAAGGTCATCTGCTTTTACCCAAGCAGTGTCCTTTTTTGTTATGGTAACCTGATTTTCGCCGCTATAGTCCTCGATAGTGAGGTCATTGCCGTCAAAGGCTTTAAGCACACCGCAGAACTCCTTACCTAAGCCTTCCATAGGTCTTATAAGGCGAACCTTGATGTCCTTGCCCACGTACTCCTTGAAATGCTCATCTCGGGCAAGTTCACGTTCAAGACCGGGAGAGCTTACCTCTAAAATATAATTCTGGCTGATAAAATCTTTTTCATCAAGCAAGGGGTCAACTGCTCGGGAAACATTTTCGCAGTCGTTGATGTTTACGCCGCCATCCTTGTCGATGAAAATTCTTAAGTACCACTCGGCACCCTCTTTTAGAAAGCGTACATCCCAGACCCTGACACCGAAATTCTCGGCAATGGGTTCTACAAGGGATTTTACGCTTTCGGCGATATTTGCACCTTTGCTCTGAGCCATAAATAACCTCCGAATAAAAAACTTAGGAGCGAGCCTTTCGGCTCACTCCTTAACCTTAAGGATATTAACTTAAGTAAATTATAACACCAATTATTGCAAAAATCAAGGCTTATTATGGTAAAATACTTTGTCATAAAAGCCAAATATGCGGGGTAAATTGCCCTTTGTAAAGGCGTTTTGACAAATTACTTCTTCTTTTTAAAGTTGCGGTAAAGTGTCCACGCAAGGGCAAGCACCTGTAAAACTGCGGCACAGATGTAGATAAGGCTTATGTTGTCGAAGCCGTTTATGAAGGTAAAAAAGGTTATCTGTATGCCCAGAGCACAGGTCCACACAAGAAGGCTTATGGAGAAAAACTGTACAGTGTGGTTCCACCATATACAGGCAAAAACAAGGTGAACAATTGCCGAAACAGGAATAGCTAAGATGTAGCTTATCCATGCCGCGGAAAATTCGGGCATAAAAACCCTTAGCCCAACAAACACAACTGTTGCCACAAGCCACACCAAAATAATTGACATTATGTCAATTAAAATGTGTCTGCGTTGGCGGGTTGGCAGGATTTTTTCCTCGGGCTTGTCTTCTGAAACAAGGTCGTTGACTGTAACGTCGAAAATTTCGGCAAGCTTTACAAGCACTGTCACATCGGGTATACCATCGCCGCGTTCCCACTTGGAAACTGACTTGTCAGAGTAGTTAATCATCTCGGCAAGCTTACCCTGAGTAAGACCTGTGCGTTTGCGGAAATATGTAATGTTATTTGCGATTATAGATTTAAGCTTTTTTTCATCCATGTGAAAAAGTACCTCCGAAAAAGCTTTAAAAAGCAAGATTGTAGCTGAATTTCTACTGTAAGTAGAGCAGAAAGCTCTATTAATAGAGTAATAAATTCGGGCGAATTTGTCAACCCGAATTTTAAGGCTATGATAAATTTACGGCGTATCCGATTTTGAGTATATGAATTTCGGGCGGGGTGAAACCTCGCCCGAAAATTGTTACACAAAAGCGTTAGCCTTTATCGGATTGCAACACAATTTCGGTTTCTATATATTCCTTGGTTTCCATTCGGTAAAGCTTAAGGGTTACCTTGTCGCCTTCGCTATAGTTTGTAAGTGCGTTATAAATATCGCTAAAGGATGTGATTTCATAGCTGTCAAGGCTAACGATAATGTCGCCTTCCATAACTTCATCATTGTCACATGGTCCGTCCTCAATAACTTCGGAGATTAAAATACCCTGCGGAATCTGGTTGTAATAAGCTTCGCTTGCTGTTATAGCTGTACCCATAACGCCGATTTTAACTCTGTTTGACACGTAACCTTGCTTTATCAGGTCGTCTACAACCTCTTTTACTGTGCGGCTTGGAATAGCAAATCCCATACCCTCGTAATCTTCAGAAGCAATTTTCGCTGAGTTGACACCGATAACTTGACCGCAGAGATTTGACAGGGGACCGCCTGAGTTGCCCGGGTTAATGGCGGCATCGGTCTGGATGTATTTCACCTGAGTGGAAAGGTCAAGGGTTCTGTCCTTGGCGGAAATAACGCCTCTGGTCAGAGTGTTCTGAAAATCCATACCGCCGGGATTTCCTACGGCGATAACGTCTTCGCCGATAGAGGCAAGGTCGGAATCTGCAAACTCGGCAGGAATGAGGTTATCGGCGGTGATTTTAATAACGGCTAAATCTGTGCGGGTGTCGAAGCCTACAACTTGTGCGTCGTAGGTGTTGCCGTCATCGAGAATAACGTCTACTATGTAAGCAGACTTGCTGTCGCCTATAACGTGGCTGTTGGTTACGATATAGCCGTCGGTGTTAATGATTATACCTGTACCCTGACCTGCTAAGCTTTCTTTGTTGATATCTTTGTAGCACAAAACGCCGACTGCTGAGGGAGAAACTTTTTCGAAGGCAGTCTGGTTGTTGTATTTTGAGGTGTCGTTTTTGTCAGTGGGATATTTGTTAAGTGTGATTTCACCATTGCTGTAAAGATGAGAGTTGTCAACAGCTTCGGTTACATTTTCGTCTGCCTCGGCAGGCTCGGTGGGTTTAAGCAAATCATATATAGGATTGTCAAGAATCGGAGAATCCGAGCCGTTATCTTTAAGCCCCATATAATAACCCAGACTACCTATGGTAGCAAGACTGAAAAGACCTAAAAGCACCCAAAGGCAGGTAAGCATAACCTTGGCACCTGCACTTTTTTTCTTGGGCAGAGGTGAATTATTGACAGGGGGATATTGAGTATTATAGGGTGACTGATACTCAGACTGATAAGCAGGAGCCGTATAGCTTGCCTGGGGAGGAGTGTAAGGAGGCTGAGGCACATTTACGGCAGGCATTTCAGGCTGAGGCGAAAAAGGAGCCTCGTCGGGTATTGGTTTTGGAGTTGCCTCGGGAATAATTTCGGGAATAATTTCAGGAGCAGCCTCGGGGGTAACCTCGGGCACAGGCTCGGGAGATTTTTCGGGAACCGACTCCTCGGGCTTAGGGTCGCTATTTAAAGGTAAGTTCATGTTTTCGTCTATCATTTTATTCCTCCGTTTTGCTGTCTGCCGACATAAGCTTTTTACGCTTTTGCTCCGGCAGAGTAAAGGTGAATCTGCAGTATTTATCGGGCTTTGACTCGGCGGATATTTTACCACCGTGTAAGGCTATTACGGTACGGCAGATGTAAAGTCCCAATCCCATACTGCGTTTGTCGCTGCTGCGGGATTTGTCGGCTTTATAGAATTTGTCGAACACAAATCGGATATCCTCGGGCAGAATTCCCTTGCCGCTGTTTTCGATGCTTATAACGTTAAAGCCGTTTTCTTTTGAAAATTCAAAGCGAATAACGCCTTTTTGATCGGTGAATTTTACAGCATTTTCAACTAAGTTGTAAATTGTCTGGTGCAGAAGGTCCTTGTCGCCGAAAACCATAATATTTTCTTCAATATCAAGACCTTCTACGGTAAGCTCTTTCTCCGACAGCCTGCTTTCGAAGCTTTGCAGAACGCTGAAAATAACGTCCAGAACATCGAAAGAGGTTTTGTTAACTGTGATTTCGCCGCTGTCGATTTTTGAAAGTGAAATCATAGAGGTAACAAGGCGGGAAAGTCGCTTGGTTTCTTCGGATACTATGCCTAAGTAATATTCCTGCTCGGTTTTGGGAATTGTACCGTCAAGTATGCCGTCAATATATCCCGAGATTGTGGTCATAGGGGTTTTAAGCTCGTGGCTTACATTGGCAATAAAATTACGCCTTACGCCTTCCATAGATGCCAAGGAGTCGGCCATTTCGTTGAAAGCGACGGCAAGTTCGCCGATTTCGTCTTTGTTTTTAACGTACACGCGGCTTTCAAAGTCGCCTGCGGCAAAACGTTTGGTGGCGGCGGTCATCTGTTTTAAGGGTCGTGTGGTATTAAATGCATACACCGAGGTAAGAGCAAAAATCAGCAGTGCCGACAGAAGCACAATCAAAGTGAACACAAAGAACACCGACGGAACTGCGTCCGGGCTCCATACTGTATGTTGAGCTACAACACAGTAGCCTATAACTGAGCCTTCGGTGTTTTGTATGGACGTGGCAGCCACGTAGTACGCCTTGTCATAAAAACCGCCTATATTTCCGTAGGCGAAGAAGGTGTTTGTTTGAAGCTCGTTGATAACCGTTGGCGGAAGCATATTGCCTTCGTTATGCTTAGTATCTGCAGAGCTTACGAAAACTATCCGTCCGTTTAAATCTGCAAGCATAATATCGGCACCCATGGATTCGCTCAGGGCATCCAGATAGGGAAAGACATATTCCTCTGAGGAATGAAGCTCGCCCTTGGAAATTTCGGATATGTATGAAGAAACATCCTGTGCACTTTGGACTATGGTTTCTTTCTTTACCTTTTCAATGTAGCCTGTAACGGGATAAACAAGTATAGCCGTAATTATGAGCAGGCATAAAAGTACGATTATTATGCTGTAGAACAAAAACCGCCGAAAGACGGTTTTGTTAACTGCGTTTTTTACGTTAGCCATATTATTTTACTTCAAATTTGTAGCCTCTGCCCCAAACGGTGCAAAGCTGCCATTTGTCGCTTGCTCCTTCGATTTTTTCTCGGATTCGCTTGATGTGTACGTCTACTGTGCGGCTGTCGCCGTAATAATCAAAGCCCCACACCTCGTCTAAAAGCTGATCGCGAGAAAACATTTTGTTGGGGTTTGAAGCAAGGTGGTACAAAAGCTCAAGCTCTTTAGGCGGAGTAGCCACAGCTTTTCCGTTTACCTTAAGTTCGTAATTAGTAAGGTTAATCTCGAGATTTTCCCACTTGATTTCCTTGACGATACCCTGCTCGCCTGAGTCTGTACGGCGAAGCACCGCACGCACCCTTGCTATGACCTCTTTGGTTTCAAAGGGCTTTACAATGTAGTCGTCAGCACCAAGCTCGAGGCCTAAAACCTTGTCAAAAGTTTCGCCCTTTGCAGTAAGCATAATAATGGGGCAGTCGGAGGTTTTGCGAATTTCGCGGCAAACCTGCCAGCCGTCAAGCTTTGGAAGCATTATGTCTAAAAGAATCAGGTCGGGGTTTTCGGTTTTGAAAAACTCAACCGCCTTTTCGCCGTCCTCGGCAATAACCGTTGAGAAATTCTCTTTTTCCAGATAAAGCCTTAAAAGGTTCGAAATATTCGTGTCGTCGTCGACAATAAGTATTTTATGAAGTCCCATAATAATTTACCTTCCTTTCCCTCATAAAAGTTCTTATCTTAAGTATAACATAAAATTATGAACAAAAGTTAAGCATTCTTAAAAACAAGTTGATTGTTTTGTGAAAAAAGTGGGGGATTTTTAGCAAAAATCGCCCGACGGCAGCCCGTCAGGCGATGATAATTGAGCAAAAACTCAGTAGGGCTGGGCAATGCAGCGTCTGAACATATCTATAACATATCTTGCATCTTCATCACTCATTGTAGTGTTAAGAGGCAGAGTAAGCTCGTTTTGGTACATATCAAAGGCGTTGGGATAGTCTTTGATGTCAAAGCCGCGGCTCTTGTATGCTGTAAGCAAGGGCAGGGGCTTGAAGTGGACGTTACAGATTACGCCGTTTTGTGCCATACGCTTGAAAAAAGCATTACGATAGTCTGAGTCCTGACCTAAGAAGCGTACCATATAAAGGTGGCCGCTGCTGCGGTGATTTTCGCTTGAGTGGTTAAGCACACCTACAGGTAAGTCTGCGAAGGCATTGTTGTACATTTTTATAAGCTGGTGGCGTCGGTCGATTATGTCTTTGTATCTGTCCATCTGAGCAAGACCCATTGCGGCTAAAATGTCGGGCATGTTGCACTTGTACTGGGTGTCTACAACGTCATATTCCCAGCTTGTACCCTTGTTTTTTGCATAGGTGTCTTTAGTCTGACCGTGTAGGGAGAAGAGCATATATTTTTTATAAAGCTCGTCGTTGTCAATTCCTTTTATATTACGCCAGCTTACGGCACCACCTTCGCCTGTTGTAAGGTTTTTAACGGCGTGGAAGCTGAAGTTTGTAAAGTCGGCAACCTCACCGCACATTTTGCCCTTGCGGCTTGCACCGAAGGCATGGGCACCGTCGCAGATTACCATTACTCTGCCGATAGCCTCCTGATATTCGTTTGCAGGCTTAAAGATGTGTCGTTTGTTTTCTACAGCCTCAAAAATTCGGTCGTAGTCGCACATAACACCTGCAAGGTCAACAGGAATAATAGCCTTTGTTTTTTCGTTAATGGCAGCCTCCATTTTGTCATAGTCCATTTCAAAGCTGCCGGGTGCACAGTCGATGATAACAGGGGTTGCACCGATATGATAAAGAATTGATGCCGAAGCGGTGTAGGTGTAGGCGGGAACGATAACCTCGTCGCCCTGACCTATGCCTAAAATTCTTAAGGTCATTTCAGCGCAGGCTGTCTGGGAAGAAAGGCACACGGATTTTTCGGTATTACAAAACTGAGCAATTCGGGATTCAAAAAGCTTTGTTTTTGGGCCTGTTGTTATCCAACCTGATTTTAGTACATCAACTACCGAGTCAATCTCAGCCTGAGTGATGTCAGGCGGTGAAAAAGGAATATTTCGCATAATATTAACTCCTTTATATACAAAAAAGCATAAGTTCCTACTATTTCACGCTAATTATACATCAAAGGAGCCAAGGTGTAAAGAACTTTTTGTCGGCTTTGTTAATTTAACTAATTATCGCTTTTATTCCCTCTTAAGCTTAGGCTTAAATACTTATTTTTTGTAGCTTCGCCGCCGCGGATGTGACGCTCGGATTTGTTTTGTTGCAGTACGCGGTCTACCTTTTTGAAAAGGGCGGAATCTATATAGCGAAGGCGTTTGCTGACGTCCTTATGTGGGGGCGTTACATATCGGAACGGTTTCGTCGAGCCCTAATTCTCGGAAAAGTTTGAGGTAGACCTCAACGTTTCCGTCGTGGTCTACCTCGATTCTGTCAATTACTCTTTTTAGCTGTGCATTTGTTATCAATCGCAGATTGCTGATATCCTCAATTTCTTTGAAAGTATCATTGAGTATCATCTGCAGTTGGTCGCCTTTTGTAAGGTGCTGTTCTACCATTTTCAGTTCGCTTTCAAGCCTTTCCAGTTCCAGCTTGTCCCCGCCAATTTTAGCGTTCAGTTCTTCGCGGGTGATAAGGTCATCGGTATACATATCCATATACTTCTGGCGGTTGCGTTTTAATTTTTCAATCGCTGTACGGAGCTCTTTTTCGTAGGCGGCATTTTCATCTTTTGCACGATACACTTTTTGAAACTCATTTACCACACGGCTGATAACATTTTTCTTCTTAGAAAGTATATCGGCAAAGTACTGCTCGATAACCTCTATCAGTTCGTTTTCATCAACAGTGAGAGCATTGGGACAACTGTCGGCACCTCGGTTATGCCCTGAACACACCCATCTTACATAGGTGTTTTTATAGGTGCGTACATTACGGCGGAATGACCATCCGCAGTCCTTGCATTTAATAAGAGTTGAGAATAGGTGCTGGTTGCTGTGCCGCTGTTTATCTACCTTAAATTTTACACCACGTTCTGTCTTGAGGTGACGGGCTTTATCAAAATCCTCATCGCTTATAATGCGAAGGTCGGGACGCTCAACCACATACCATTCATCCTCGCTTTTTGAAGCTCGTCTGCCTGTAAGAAAGTCGGCAACTTCTTCTTTTCCGTTGATAACCTTACCTGTATAAAGTTCGTTTTCGAGAATACGGCTGACAGCGTTTTGCGTCCACTTGCAACCGCGCTTTGTTTTTATTCCTCGCTCATTAAGCATATAGGATATTTTTGAGACACCGTACCCTTCGTTTAAGTACCATTGGTAAATCTGACGGATGACATCAGCTTCTGCTTTGTTGATTGTCAGATTAAAATAATCGCCGATGGTTTTATCATATCCGAATACGATATTAGGTACTCTGCCTTTTTCGGCATTTATCTTTTTTCCGAATTTAACACGCTTGGAGGTGTTTGCACTTTCCTCTTGAGCTAAAGCACCGAAAACGGTCAGTACAAACTCACTGTTTCCCATACTTGTCATATTAGCTGTAAGAAACTGGGTTTCAATACCCAGTTCACGCAGACGGCGGATATTCTGCAGAAGGTCAACGGTGTTTCGGGCAAAGCGTGATATATCCTTTACCACGACCATATCGAACAGTCCAAGTTCGGCATCTGCCATCATCCGCAGAAATTGTTTGCGGTTTTTAATTTTTGTTCCGGACAACCCTTCATCGGCATATAGCTTTACAAGGTTATCACCGGAACGAGCTGTGTATTCAAGGAAGAAGGTTTTTTGTGCTTCAAGGGAATTAAGCTGATCTTCCTTTTCGGTTGATACACGGCAGTAGGCTGCTATATTCATTGTTTTTTCTCCTTTCCTTTGGTTTGCGACAACACAATATCACATAAAATTTTACAAGTCCAGCAAGTATGCTGACCATTGTTTTTATAAAAGCCATCCCGATTTATGCAGGATGGCTTGTTGTTTCGATGCTGTTATCAACAGCGTTTTTTATTGCTTCTTCTACTTTGGGTTTGTTAGCCTCAATAAAAAGTTTTAAAAGCTCTTCGGCGGTGTCCTCCACCGAGTTGGGATTGTTGAACTTATACTTCAAAGTAACTTTTGACACGATGAAAGCACCTCCTGTTATCAAATCTTGTTTTACAATACATACTATGCTCACGCCGCTTCGGTTAGCACAGTAAAATCAATTAGTATTCCCCCTTTTCTGTCGAAGTATTCATTTCTGCTAATGATTTATTGCTGTTAAAATTTTGCATATAAATAAAGTCCTTTCTTTAGTTAAAATCAGTATAAAAACAGAGCGTGAGATTCAGATTTTCTCACGCTCTTTACATTCCGCCTAATACGGGGCCTTGGTTCTTTTTTCGCTCCCTTGGATAGTGGATTGTAGTGCAATCTTCCACAGGAGCATCTTCGTCAATTATATTACCGATATCGCCGATAAGATATGCCGCATCAACTCCAACACTATGAGCAGTGCCGAAGGTATCAGAGATATCAGAAACATCCTGTCCGTATGCCTCTTTAGTTTGTCCTGTGCCGTACTGCGAAGCATAGAGATGTTCTGTGAACAGCTCTCTTTCATTCTCCCAACCTGTTTCTCGGTATCCGTTGTTAACTGACGGATACTCTCTGTCAGTTTTTTCGACGATGTTTCCAACGCCCTCTGAAACTGCTCGGTCGATTCTTTGGTCTGCTCGGTGTACTGAATC
>JAFUPE010000001.1 GCA_017481395.1 Ruminococcus sp.
AATCGAACTCGTGTTACCGCCGTGAAAGGGCGGTGTCTTAACCTCTTGACCACCGGGCCATATGGTAGCGGAAATAGGACTTGAACCTACGACACTTCGGGTATGAACCGAATGCTCTAGCCAACTGAGCTATTCCGCCATGTATATAACTACCGCAAAAGTAGCATAAGTGATTATATTACATATATTCCGATTTGTCAACACTTTTTTGAAAAATATTTTATAAAATAAAAGCTATACAGCCTAAAGGATATGCAACCGCTTAAAGCGTAAAACAAAAGCTTTGCTTCCTTTAAATCAAATAAAATACAAAACGCCCTTGTAAAAACAAAGGCGTTATATATTATCTTGCTATATCAAGCTCAAACCAGAAGGTACTGCCCTCGCCCACTTTACTGAATACACCGAAGTGTGCACCATGTAAATCAAGGATTTCCTTCACAATAGAAAGACCTAAGCCTGTGCCCACTACCGCACGCTGGTGGTTTTTGTCGGCTCGGTAGTATCGGTCCCATATATTCTTAAGCTTTTCGGGCTCTATACCCTTGCCAAAATCGGTAACCTCAATACGCACAGTATTGTCGGATATTATCTGGGTAATTCGGACCTCTTTTTTGTCTCCCGAGTAGTTAACGGCATTTGAAATAAGGTTATAAAGCACCTGCTCAATTCTCGCCTTATCAGCAAAAACCTGTGCGTCATCCTGCTTGTCGAAGGTAAAGCTGTACCCCTGATGTTGTGCAACGGGTGCAAAACGGCTTAAAATATCGGCAGTACAGGCGGTAAGCGAAAAGGTGCTTTTATCAATAGGCACAGCTCCGCTTTGAAGCTTTGAAATATCCAGAAGGTCGCTTACCAAATTACTTAGTCTTGTGCTTTCGTCTACAATAGCCTGCAGGTTTTCCTCGTTCATTTCTCCGGGGATATCACGCATAACCTCGGCGTAACCTTTTATCATGGTAAGGGGTGTACGCAAATCGTGAGAAACATTGGCGATAAGCTCTTTTCGAAGATTTGATGCAAGCCCTAATTCAGTAGCCGCATAGTTAAGGGTTGTGTTAAGCTCCTCAATTTCCCGATAGCCGTAGCTGTCAAAGGACGGCGAGTAATCCTCAAGTGCCAACCGCTTAGCTTTTTCGTTTGTATCTTTAAGAGGCTTAGAAAAACGCCACGAAACCATTAGCGACATTACCGCCGACAGCACCACAAGTAAAACCGTAATAATAATAAGTATAAACCGCATGGTGGTAACTGTGCTTTCAATAGGTGTTATCGCCGAGCGAAGCATAACCATAAGCTCTTTGTCGCCGTTTTTAATAAGCCTTATACAAGTAAGGTTGGTTACTCCCTGTCGCTCTGCCTTAGGCATCGGGGGCGTATTGCCCTCGTGTTCGCCGCCCGTCACAGCCTCCTGCGAAAAAAATCCTTCGCCGCCCAAGGCCTTTGTTTCGGTGTAATAGGAATAAAGCTGATGGGGATAATAATCAAGCCCTAAGTCGCCTTGCTCACGTGATGTATACAAAAGATAAAAGGTCGTACCCGAAGATGTGTCGTAAACATCTATACGCATATCGTTTTGCTCGTGAACCTCGTTGAGAATTGCAACAATATTTTCGTTATTAATCTGCTCGCAAATAAAATCAGCACTTTTTTCTATACCCTTTGTCCTTATAAGACGGTACATATCATCAAGAAACACCGTCTGCGTAAGCCACAAGGCACCTAATATAATAACAGAAAAGCCCAGAAAGTAGACAAGGAGCTTTTGCCTTAATCTCTTCGAGGGCTTTCTATGTTCATTCTGCTTCAAAACGATACCCCACTCCCCTCAAGGTAACAACGCACGTGCTGTATTCGCCCAGCGATTTTCTGAGAAGCTTTACGTGGGTATCAAGGGTACGGTCGTCACCGAAAAAGTCATATCCCCACACCTTGCTAATAAGGGTTTCGCGAGTTAGTGCAAGGCCGCGGTTTTTCACCATATAGAAAAACAAGTCATACTCCTTGGGGGTCATGCTAACCCTTTCGCCGTTGACAGTTACAATTCTTGCTGAAAAATCTACCACAAGTCCCTTGTAAGTGAAGACATCGCCACCATCACGTTCGTTGGTACTTCTTTTAATAACCGCACCTACACGCATCATAAGCTCGCGGGGCGAAAAAGGCTTTACAACGTAGTCATCCACGCCAAGCTCGAATCCATGAATACGGTCGTACTCCTCGCCTCGTGCCGAAAGCATAATAATAGGAGTTTTCTTGTGCTTGCGGATTTCTTTGCAGGCAGAAAAGCCGTCAAGCTCAGGCATCATAACGTCCATTATAATGAGGTCAAAATCCTCGGAAAGAGCCATGTCGACTGCCTCTATACCGTCGGCGGATTCCTTTACCTCATAACCCTCGAAGCTGGCGTATTTTTTGATTATTTCTCTTATACCGAATTCGTCGTCCACAACTAAAATCTTGCTCATTTTATACCTCCCGAATTTTCGG
This sequence comes from Ruminococcus sp., assembly GCA_017481395.1. Next base: position 2,491 of record JAFUPE010000001.1, read on the forward strand.
ATTCCCATACTATATAAATAATATCCTTTTGTGACAGGTTTTTGAAAAAAGATTAAATTTTAGGAAAAAGTTATATATGACTTTAAAAAATCTTTTGTTTTGTCCCATAATACGGCTTCGTCAAAGCTTTTGCACATATCCGAAAAGCTTATGTCTTCATCCTTTACAAGCTCTACACACAAGGCGGGTTTTTTAAAGCGGCAACGAAACCAATTTTCAAAGCCGCCCGAGTAGTCTTCGGCGTACTTGGTAGGAGACATAAGCTCAAAGCCACAGCTTTTACTAAGCTTTTGGGCAAGCAAAAAGTCCCCCTTAACCTCGCCGTTACCCAAATCCCGCCAAAAAATACAGTTGCCTCTTGCGTGTAACGAAACTGCAAGGTCAAACTTTTCTTTTTCGCAAAGCCCGATAAGAGCCTTCGTCTCAGGCTCAGAGGCGGCAATCCTACCACCTTGGCGTCTTTTGGGAACTTTTGCAAAGTAATAAGGAAAATTTGCGTTAAGGTTAATATTGTTTGCGTTATTTTTGAAAAATCCTCTGTCGCAATCACCTTGCACGGGAAAATCCCTTAAAAGCGAAATTTCTACCGAGTCGGGATTTAACATCGGCATAATGTAAAGACAGCTTTCACTAAGCTCCTCACTGCTATTTAAAAGCTCATACAAGCTTCGCATAATAAAGGCTGTGCTTACAAATTCACGCCCATGAGTTGCACCGATTAAAAGAAGCTTTCGTTGTCCCCTGCCGATTTTAATTAAGGGCAAAAGCCTGCCTTTGACGGAATTTCCTATAACTTTTACATTAATACTTTTCCCAAAAATATCCTTGAAGCTTATTAAATCCTCCAAAAGCTCGGCGTAGCCGTAAGGTCTTAAATAACCCTCATAAATATTACTCAAATTTTTCCCTCCTGCAATAAACTATGCAGGAAGAAGGAAATTATTTCAGCTCTGATATAATCTTTTCTGCAGCTGATGCGGCAAGGTACACCAAATCTGCACAAGGGCGTTTTTTGTAATATTCGGGAGTTCTCGCTTCGGCTTCGGCACCGTCTCCTCGGCGGCTGACACCCAGCATATCGGCACAGATTATGGTGCCTGTCTCAGATTCGAAAATCTCCACGACCTTACGGATTTCGCTATACACCCGAGTTTTTGCGTCGGGATTGTTCAAATCAAAGCTGCCCATAGCGAGGGACACCGCCAAGGTTGCACCTGTAACTGCACCGCAGGTTTCGCGGAGCCGTCCGATTCCGCCGCCAAGTCCTGCGGAAAGAGTCATGGCAACATTAATATCAAGACCATAGTCTTCGGCAAAGGCGCCGAAGGTTGCCTGTGCACAGTTGTAGCCTTTTTGAAAAAGCTCTTTTGCTCTGTCTGCTTTTGTCATTTTAATCACTCCTACATTTTATATTTCATTATAATATATAATTCGCCGTTATACATCCTCGGCACACAAAGACATTATGCTTTGCTCGCCTACGCTGTCTTAAAATAAGTTCACCCTCCCCAAAATCGCCTGAATGAAAATGTACTGCACTTTCATTCTTTTCGGCGATTTACGGCGTCGTGTTTCTTATTTTAAGGCTACGGCGGCTCAGCACACAAAGATATCATGCCTCGTCGCTTACTACTTGTCCTTCGAGTTTTCCTCGCACTCCTGAAATTTACCTATGTGCGACTGTAAAACAGTCTCACATTGTTCGGTAAATTACAGCTCGTGCTTGAAAATCGAAGGGCAGTAAGCCTCGGCACATAAAATGAAAAACAGACGCAACTATGGCGTCTGTCCTTAATTTCGCTTTAAAAATTATTTAAGAATATTTCTCCAATCAAGGTCGCCACGCTCAAGACCATGGATAAGCACCTCGGCTGTTGCAATATTGGTCGCAACAGGGATATTGTGCATATCGCACTGCCTGAGAAGGTTAATATCGTTAGGCTCTGAGGGCTTGGGGGTTAACGGGTCGCGGAAAAACAGCAACATATCAATTTCATTACAAGCAATACATGCCGCAATCTGCTGGCCGCCACCCTGAGCACCGCTAAGAAACGTTTTAATTTCCAGTCCTGTTGTCTCGGAAACCATTTTGCCTGTTGTACCTGTGGCACAAAGATTGTGTCTGCTTAAGATTCCACAGTATGCAATGCAAAACTGTACCATAAGCTCTTTTTTCTCATCATGTGCAATAAGTGCAATATTCATAATGTGTACCTCCGTTTTCCTCATTTTTGGGGAAATTGCAATTATGAAAATCGGATTTCTCCGAACAATTTTTATGTTATTTTATACCGAGAACCTTTTTGGCAACGGGAACGTTTTCACCCTCCAGCCTTAATGCAAGATTTTTAAAGGTTACGGCACTTTTAGGCTGAGCCTTGCCTGCTTCGCCACGCTGAGCGATAGATGCAATCTGCATATCCTCGGGCACAACGGCAATAAGCTGAGTCTGGCATGCATCAATTACGTTATCCAAATCCTTGTAAACTCCTAAAGAACGAAAACGCTTTAACGAAAAACGGTTTATAACAAGGCGGGCATCATCTTTGTTAAGCTTATTAAGCTTTAAGCGAATATTTACGGCACCGCGAACACTGGTAGGTTCGGGGTTTACAACAATTAACGCCATGTCTGCGGCAGCGGCTGCGGCGTCAAAGCCTGAGCCTGTTCCTGCAGGAGAATCGATAAGCACGTAGTCGTAGTTATCTTTAACCGAGTCTATAAGCTCTTTCATAACCGAAGGACTAACTTCGTCCTCAGCAGAGAGGGGTGCCGGCATAAGGTAAAGACCGTACATACTTTGTGCCGAATAAATAGCCGCTTCGGTATCACAGCCGCCCTCGACCGCGTCGGAAACGTCATACACAAGCTCGTTTTCAACGCCAAGCATAAGGTCCAAGCCACGCATTCCGCTGTCACAGTCAACAAGCAGAACTCTTTTATTAAGTTTTACAAGTTGTACCGCCAAACCCACAGTAACAGTAGATTTTCCGGTACCTCCCTTGCCAGAGGCAAGGACTATAACTTTACTCATAAACACATACCTCTTTTACATTTTACCACAAGTTTTTTTACTCCACAATAAGCTTGCTTGTAAAAAATAGGGGTTAATCTTTGTATAAAACTTATAAAAAACAGGAAAAAAACGCAAATTTTGACTCATTCTGTGGCAATTGTTGTCTCGGAAACTTCTTCGGGAAAGAAGTAAGCGTTAAGCAAATCCTTGGCTACATCCATAGCGTACATACCCTTTGCACCATGCTCAAGAAGCACCGCTACAGCTACCTCGGGCTTATCAAAAGGTGCATAGCAAATAAATACGCAATGGTCGGAGCCCGAGTTTTCGGCTGTACCTGTTTTAGCGGCAACCTCAAGAGGGAAGTCAAGGAACGAATAGTAAGCTGTACCGTAATCGCTTGCCACAACATTTCGCATTGCGTTCTGCACTACGCTGAGGTTGTAGCTGTCTACGTCAAGCTTTTCTACGACCTCGGGCTTTTCAGGGTCGTTATAAAGCACGGTTTCGCTTCTGTCGTAGGTAGTAATTTTATTAATCATATGAGTGCGGTATCTGACGCCGTTGTTTGCAATAGTCGCACAATAGGTTGCAAGCTGAATGGGGGTAAAGTTATTGTCGGACTGACCGATAGCCGCCTGTACAGTATTACCTGCCGTCCAGGAGGTGCTGTCTCGTCCTGCTAAGGTACCCTTTGATTCGCCAACCTCAACGCCTGTATATTCACCCAGACCTACCTTTTCGAAGTAAAGGTACATTGTCTCAATACCAAGCTGTCTGCCTAAATCCGCAAAGTAGTAGTTACAGGACTGCATAATTGCACTGCCCATATCCACACTGCCATGATAGAACATACAGTTAACTACGTTTGAGGGGTAGTAATCATAGTGCTGAGAACAAAAAATAGGGGTATACTCGCTGACTACACCTTCCTCCAATGCGGCAAGAGCCACAATAGGCTTTACAACAGAGCCGGGAGCAAACGCACCCGAAAGTGCTCGGTCATAAAGAGGAAGAGCTTTGTCATTTAAAAGAGTTGAATAATAACTGCCCTCTGAATATCTTGTTAAGTCAAAGGTCGGGTGAGATGCGCAGGCAAGAACAGAAAAATCCTTTACCGAAAGCATAACAGCCGCACCTGCAGTACAATCCTCGCCGTTTAATTTGTCGCCCTGCTGAAGACAGGTATCAATACCGTTTTGTCTTGCGGCAACAATATTTTCGGCAAGACTTTCGTTGGCAACCCTCTGAAGTCGGTTGTCTATTGTAAGGTAAACAGTATTGCCCGGCTTTGCAGGCTCAACGTCCACAACGCTTACCACAGTACCGTCAGAGGTTTTGGAAACCGTCTTTGTGCCCGAATGCCCCTTAAGGTATTCTTCAGCGGCAAGCTCTATGCCGTATTTACCTATAATATCGTTATATGCATAGCCTTTGTCGGAGTTTTCCTCGTATTCCTCGGCGGTAAGGGGTCCTGTGTTACCCAAAAGGTGGGGCATCAGCGTACCGTCAACACAAACCCTGTCGTAGGTTGTGACAATATCCATATAAGGCTTATTCTGAGAGGTTTCAGAAATAATGGCAACGGTATCCTCGTCAAGATGCTCGGCAAAGGTGTAGGGAGTAGTAGAATCAAAACCCTGCACCTCCATATTATACCTAACCGAAATAATGTTTCGCTGTAATGTTTTATCCTCGATGTCCTCGGCATCATAACGCTTTGCAAAAGCATTTATATATTCTTCGGCTGTAGAATAAACGCCAAGGTCAAGAAAATCGCCCGAACGCAGACCCTCAAGCTCATATTCACTACCCTCGGTAAAGTCATAACTGCCTGCAGTCATTATAATAGGAAGGTTATCAATCCACTCTGCATTTCGGTGAGAAAGCAGGCCGAACATCTCAACGATAACATCGTTAATAGACATATCGGAGCTTATATAAAGCTTATCTAAGACCACAGTATAATTGGTAGTATTGGCGGCAATAACCTCGCCGTTTATGTCTACGATTTCGCCACGGGTGGCATCACTGGTCAACACGTAATTAGCTCGGGTCGAAACCTCTTCGCGGTAGTAATCGCCCTGTACAAGCTGCCAATCCACAAGCCGCACCACAAACATAGTAAAGAAAACAAGCACAATTATAAGGCAGATAAAGGGCCTTGTGTACTTTTTCCAAAAGCTGTTGTTATTCATTTGTGCTCGCTCCTTTCATTAGTGTTTTTACTCGTTTTTTAAAGCTGTACAAAAAAGCCTGCCCAAAAAGTAAAGTGGTACAAAAAACGCACCTGTATAAAGAATTCTGGAAACGTAATGCTTTACAAAATGAGCACCCGAATCCGGAATATCAGCAAGACTTATATTAAGCCAGAAATGTATAAGAATCAGCAAAGTTATGGAAACAATGCCGATAATGCTTGCGTTTAAAAGATTTGTCACAAAAAAATTGCGTGCACAGTAGCCGATAGCAAAGCACAAAAGAGTGAGCACTACTGTGTAAAAACCGACTTTGCCCGAAAAGCCGATATCCGTAAGCAAACCGCAGACAAAACCGAAGGACATTGCCACTGTTTCGCTTTCGAAAACCGCAATCGTAAGTGCCACAGGCAACAAGAGGCAAGGCTTACTGCCGAAAATCTCGGGCAATAAAAGGGGAGTACCCTGAAGCACGTACAAGACTATTATTTCGAGGCTATAGGCAAAAAAACGCAAAAAATTTCTTCGTTTTTCCATTACCATACACCTTCTTCGGTTGCGGTTGTGTCAGCCTCGGGAGCAGTGGTTGCCTCAGTGGCCAAGGTGATGTCCTCAATACCCGACTGTGAAATTTCGCCCTGTCCCTCAAAAGAGGTAATAACTACAACGTCGATAACTGTGCGGATATCCTCAAAAGGAGAAATAACCGCATACATAGATGTGTCGTATTCGTCAAAGGCGATTTCTTTAACTTCGCCTACAATAAGACCTGCAGGGTAAATTCCGCTGATACCTGTGGTAGTAACAATGTCGCCCTCTTTAAGGTTATTAAGTGCCGAAATTCGTGTCATTGTGGTAAGGTTTTTGTCGGCATAAAGCACGTTGCCGCTTACTACGCCGCTGTCACGGGTAACTGTATCAATAACGCCAACCTTAGCATCGGGAGAGAGGATTGTTTTTACCTTTGCGGTGTATGCGTCAACCTCGTAAACCCAACCAATAATACCATTTTCGGTCACAACAGGGTCGCCTACAGCAACATCCGAGGTTTTGCCTTTGTCAAGAGTAAAGGAATAAAAGTCATCGTTGGGGTCACGCCTTACAACGGTTGCAGGCAGAATACCGTACTGAGGATTTTCATCCTTAAGCTCGTAATAACGCCAAAGTCGCTCGTTTTCCTGTTTAACATTATAATAATCGGCAAGCTGAGTTCTCAGCTCTGCTATTTCCTCGTTAAGCTCTTTGTTTTCTGCCTCAAGCTCGTCGTAGCTTGGCTTTGCGGCTTCCTTGGCAGCGGCAGCAGAAACCTCGGACATAGGCAGGGTAATGCCGTTTACAATAGAGGAAAGCAGGTTATTCTCGGTAAGTCCGCCGATAATTAACAGTATTACCAGAACACCCACAAGACATATTAACTTTTTAAAGCTTTTTGATGTTATAAGGTCTTTCATTAGTATCACTCTCAGCCTGTTTAAAAAACACTCCCCCTTAAAATAAGGGGGATTTAATTTTAACTTTATTTACGACGTGACTTGTAATATTCGTGAGGCATAGTAAGCTCAAGGCGTTTGCCTGCACCGTCAACTACGCAGTCAAGGGGCCTTTCTGCAATATGAACAGGCATACCTGTCTGCTGCATAATAAGCATATCAAGGCCACGCATAAGAGCACCGCCACCTGTTAGCATAATGCCGTGGTCAATAATATCGGCAGAAAGCTCGGGGGGAGTTTTCTCAAGAGTATTTATAATTGCGTCGATAATTGTTGAAAGAGGATCTGCAAGAGCATCTCTTACCTCGGCGGCTGTAATGGTTATATTCTTGGGAAGTCCGTCCATAAGGTTACGTCCCTTGATACACATTTCGCCCTCATCTTCATAAGGATAGGCAGAGCCGATATTTATCTTTATATCCTCGGCAGTTCTTTCACCGATTAAAAGATTGTACTTCTTCTTAATGTATGACATAATTGCCTCGTCAAACTTGTCGCCTGCAACACGAACAGAGCAGGATGTAACAATGTCACCCAGAGAGATAATAGCAACCTCACTTGTTCCGCCGCCGATGTCAACAACCATCGAGCCTGTAGGCTCGGCAACAGGAAGACCTGCACCGATTGCAGCTGCCATTGGCTCTTCAATAAGCTCAACATCCTTGCCGCCTGCTTCTCTTGCGGCATCTTCAACGGCATTTTTCTCAACCTCTGTAATACCCGAAGGAACACAGATAACAATTCTGGGACGTGAGAAGAAGTTACTGCGTACAGTTTTGCGGATAAAATGCTTAAGCATAGAAGCAGTAATCTGGAAGTCGGCGATAACACCATCCTTAAGTGGACGTACCGCAACAATTGAGCCGGGAGTACGGCCAATCATCTCTTTAGCTTGAGAGCCTACAGCCAGAACTGTGTCGGTGCGGATATCAACCGCAACAACAGAGGGCTCGCGAAGCACAATACCCTTGCCCTTCATAAATACAAGGGTGTTGGCTGTACCAAGGTCGATACCGATATCTTTGGAAAAAGAAAAAGAAAACATAGTAGTTTCTCCTTTCGAAACGTCTTAACTAAATTATTATACCCTTATTTGTTGGGATTTTCAACCATTATTTTACCGTTAGCCACGGTGGGCAATTCCGCCTTTGGTTAATTTCATATTAATATAGCCAACGAATAACGGCGGGGCACAAATTCATTTATTATACTCGTCTTGCTTTACTTCCACAATTTACTAAATCACGAGTCAAATCGACCCTTATTATTTCATCAGCAACAAATCATTTGCCGTAAAGCACACATTATATTGCACCCGATATACATCGTTGGGTTTTACTTTGCATATGCTTAACGACCTGTTGAACCAAAGCCGCCTTCGCCTCTGGCTGTGTCTGAAAGCTCTGTTACTTCTTCAATTTGCATAACCGCAACAGGTGCAATCACCATCTGTGCTACACGCTCTAAAGGCTCTATGGTATACGCCTTATCGGAAACATTGCAAAGCCCCACACAAACCTCGCCGCGGTAATCCGAATCTACCACACCAACGCCGTTTGAAAGACAAATACCATGCTTTACGCCAAGTCCGCTTCTTGCGTGAATAAACGCGGCAAGGGAAGAATCGGGAAGCTCAATGGCAATACCTGTAGGAATCATCAAAAGCTTTCCCGGCTCCAAGGTAACAGGCTCGTCAATACAGGCACACAAATCCATACCTGCGGCACCCTTAGTTGCGTATTTCGGCAGGGTAGCATTTTCTCTGAGCTTTTTGATTTTAAGTGTATTATTCATTTTTTGCCTCGTTCCTGCAAAATTTAAACTTTTCCTGCAAAAGTCAAATTTTGCCAATATTTATTTTGTGTCGACAAAAGGGGAAAATTTCTCCCTCAGAAAATAAGAAATTCGGTAAAAATTCTGTAAAATAATTCTTACAAAACATAAACGGATTGTTAATTATTTAACGCCCCGAATATACAATCCTCTGGTAATTTTCGAAAAATTATGATGTTTGCTTGAAAAACTGCGGATGTTTTCCACTTTTTCCACAGAGTTTTCCACAGTAAAGCGAAATGTGTAAAAGTCCAGACCGCAAAAAATGTCAATTTCGTTACATAGGGTCAAATAAACGGAATTGAGAATTTCGGTGCTGTTTCCATCGCATTTTAAAATGAAGTTTTCGCCCATTCTATCCTGCATTTTTGTACCGCTGTTGCAAGCCGAACATTTTACCGACGAGTTAAGATTAGGACAGGCTCTTGTGAGCATTAAAGGAAGATATCCACAGGCAATTATGCCCCTCGGGATACTGCCGCCGATTTCCTTAATCTGATTTTTTGTCAGCTCAAAACTTAGCTCTGCTGACTTAAGACCCATTTTTTCATAGGCTATTAAGCTTTCGGTGTTGGTAATGTTAAGTCCAAAACCGCCATGAACCTGAAAGCCCATTGCTCGGGCAAGGTATACTGCCCCTATATTAGAAGCAAGCACAGCCTTTACACCGATTTTTTTAAGCTCAATAAGCCTTAGCTTAATTTGATTTTCCATGCCGAACATTGCCCTTGGGATTTCGGCACATACATTAAATTTATCGCTTATAAGCCGCTGATATTCACCTAATGACGCAAAAAGCGGCAAGTAAATCTGCTGTGCTTTTTTAAACTCTTCGGGCACGTCTGTATCGGTAAATCTTGCTGTAAATCCGTCGGCAAGGCTTTGGGATTTTGTGCCTGTTTTATTAAAGGCGACAGGCAGAATCTCTGCCTCAGGTGCCTTGCTTCTGAGCAAGCTGAGCTTTTCCAACGCTTGACGACGCAAGGAATTTAAGATTGAGGCAGGCACGATTGCCTTTTGGTCAGTGCAAACCTCAAGTTCATTTAAGAAGTAAGGCGTTCCGCCTGTTTTAGACAGGTTTTTCTCAGCACTTTCTTTTGAAGTGGGCGAGGATTTGGCAATTTCCGCCGCCTCCTTGGAATATACTGTAACTGAGTTTATTCCGTCTGTTACTACAAGCTTAGCCTTCTCTCCGCACTTTAACTCAAGACACATTGAAACTGCTACAGCCTTGCGTTCATCCTTATAAGAGCTTCGTATTTCACAAAACAGCTTTTCGGTGGCAGCGGTTACGTCTTCTTTCTGTCTGTAGCCGAAAAGATTTTTGTCGCGTTTACCTTTATAGTAACCATCTGTAAAGCCTGTGCGTGAGAATACACTCTTTAATATTTCGGCGGTTTTCCCAGAAACCTTTCCTTCATCAAGACCTTCGCGGCAGGCTTTTACTGCTGCAGAAACGTACTCGGGGCGTTTCATCCTGCCTTCTATTTTTGCACTTTTTACACCCATTTCCTGAAGCTCGCGAAGATAAGAAACAAGGCTGGAATCTTTAAGGCTTAAGGCATACCCGTTGCCGCCCTTTACTTTAAACGGAAGTCGGCAGGGCTGGGCACAACGGCCTCGGTTACCCGAGCGTGAACCCAGCATTGCCGAAAAGTAGCACTGCCCCGACACACTCATACAAAGTGCACCGTGGACAAAAACCTCGAGCTCGATATCTACTGCGTCGGCAATCTCCTTAATCTCCGCTTTAGAAAGCTCTCGGGATAAAACAACCCTTGAAAAGCCAAGCTCTTTTAACGCTTTGGCACCCGAGGGTGTGTGCACACTTAGCTGTGTTGATGCGTGCAAAGTAAGAGAAGGCATACTTTGCCTGATTAAGGATGCAAGCCCCAAATCCTGCACAATAACCGCATCTATTCCTGCTTTGTAAGCATTTTGGCAAAGCTCTAAGGCAGCTTTTAGCTCACTGTCAAAAATAAGCGTGTTAAGCGTAAGGTACACCTTAACATTTCTTTCACGACAATAGGCACATACATTCTCTATTTCATCAATGGTGAAATTTTCGGCACTTGCTCGTGCAGAAAAATCCTTTGCACCAATGTAAACTGCGTCTGCCCCTGTTCTTACGGCAGCAATTACGCTTTCCATGCTCCCTGCAGGAGCAAGAATTTCGGTTTTGTTCATTGTATATTACTTAATTTCCTTGTCAAAAATACTGAACTGGTGATAGTTGTCGTCCTTTGGTTTTTCGGATTTTACTTCCCTTGTGTTTGAAAAGCTCTGAACACCGTAGCGGTTCTGAGGATTAGCATATGGCACACCCTTGTTATGGCTACTCTGATTGCTACCTTTATCAGGCTTTGAAGCCTGAGGTGCAGGAGTAACCGGCGACTTCTTTTCCTTTAAAGCACGAAGCTCTTCCTTGAGCTTTTCCACCTCGGTTTTAAGAGAGGCGTTTTCGCTTCTTAATTTTTCGCCGTCAGCAAGGTAATCCTTTACCTGCTCGCGTAAAACGTCTACGCGGCTGCTGAGCTTTCGCATATCATCGCAATAATCAAGAGCCGCAAGAATAGCACAGGCATCGCGGTTAAGGCGAGGGTTGTCGTTTTGAATTCCCTTGATTCTCAAATCCACCTGCTCACCTGTAGAGATAACGTACTCCTCGGTGTCTTTTGTGCGGATTGAAAACCTTTGGCCTGCAACATAAATAATCACATTTTTGCTATCCATTAGACATACATCTCCTTGTTTACCTTTTTATCCATATTAATTATAATACAAAATTTTCTGTCAGTATATAAAAATATATAAATTGTAACTTTTTATAATTTATATCAAAACATAAAAACACCACAAATATGACGTTCTTTCCTAAATGTTGACATATCAACTGCTAACTATTGCATAAATTTTACAAATATTGTATAATATACAAAATTGCATTTTTTGTTGCAAATAAAAAATATCCCCCGGTGAGGAACAACTATGAAAAAACTTACAGTAAAAGAAACAGTAGAAAAAATCAACCAAAAGCTTGAAACGGTGTTTCACGTAACACCTGAAGAGGCAACCCACGAGCATTATTATAAGGCGGTTACCCTTATTTGCCGCGACATAATGAGCAACGATTACACCGACTTTACCAATCAGGCACAAACTGAGGGTAAAAAGACGGTGTACTACCTTTGTATGGAATTTTTAATGGGTCGTTCTCTTAAAAACAACCTTTCTAATTTAGGTTTTGAGGATACCGTAAAGTCTGCTCTTAAGGAATACGGTGTAAGCCTGCAAAAGGTATACGACATGGAGCCTGACGCAGGACTTGGCAACGGCGGCTTGGGACGACTTGCGGCTTGCTTTTTAGACGGACTTGCTTCTCAAGGATATCCTGCAATGGGCTATTCTCTTCGCTATGAATACGGTATTTTTAATCAGAAGCTTGTTGACGGCTGGCAGAACGAGCTTCCCGACGTCTGGCTTCCCGGCGGCAGCGTGTGGCTTCATGCACATCCCGAAAAGGATGTTGAAATCAGCTTTAACGGCAATATGATTGAGGAATGGATTGACGGCAACCACAAGGTAGAAATTGTAAACGACACTAAAGTTTTAGCTGTTCCTTATGATATGCTGGTTGCGGGTAATGACGGCAAAGGTGTAGCACGTCTTCGCCTTTGGGCGGCTGACTCTAAGGACTTTAATATGCAGCTTTTCAACGACGGCGAATATCTTCGTGCTGTTGAGCAAAAGGCTATGGCTGAAAGCATTACAAAGGTGCTTTATCCCGGCGACAATCACACCGAGGGTAAGTCCTTAAGACTTAATCAGCAGTATTTTCTTGTTTCTGCCACAGTTCAGGATATTATCAAGCGTCACTTAAGAGTTTACAAAACCCTTGATAATCTTCCCGACAAGGTTGCAATCCACTTAAATGATACTCATCCCGTACTTGCGGTGCCTGAGCTTATGCGAATTCTTTTAGATGAGTGCGGCTATAGGTGGGATGACGCGTGGAACATTGTTAATCGCACCATTGCATACACCAATCACACCGTTATGAAAGAAGCTTTGGAGTGCTGGAGCGAAGATATGTTCAGGACAAAGCTTCCCAGAATTTATCAGATTGTATGCGAAATCAACCGCAGATATTGTGAGGAGCTTATAAATAAAGGCGTTGCTCAGGACAGAGTAAACCGTATGTCAATTATTTATGACGGCTACGTGCGTATGGCTAACCTTGCAGTTATGGCAAGCTATAAAGTTAACGGCGTTTCGGCACTTCACAGCGACATTTTAAAGGATACTGTTTTTTCCGACTTCTATCAGGATACTCCTTGGAAGTTTACTAACGTTACTAACGGAATTGCCCACAGACGTTGGCTTACTCAGGCTAACCCCGGACTTTCACAGTTTATAAGTGACAGAATAGGCGAAGGCTTTAAAGCAGATGCATCAAAGCTTAAAAATCTTGAGAAGTTTATGAATGACCGAGCTTCTTTAGATGCACTCGCCGACATCAAACGCCAGAACAAAATGAAAATGAGCGAAATTATCCGCAAAACCTCAGGGGTTACTGTTGACCCCGACTCGATTTTTGATGTTCAGGTCAAGCGTCTTCACGAATACAAGCGTCAGCTAATGAATGCACTTCATATCTTAGCTACCTATCAGTATCTTTGTGACAATCCATCTGCTGATTTTGCTCCGCGTACCTACATTTTCGGTGCCAAGGCAGCTCCCGGATACTACTTTGCAAAGCAGATTATCCAGTTTATTTGCAAACTTGCCGACATAATCAACAACGATAACCGCGTTAACGGCAAGCTTAAGGTAGTTTACCTTGAAAATTACCGAGTAACCGTTGCCGAACAGCTTATTCCTGCGGCTGAAATCAGCGAACAGATTTCTCTTGCAGGTACCGAGGCTTCAGGCACAAGCAACATGAAGTTTATGATTAACGGTGCTGTTACCTTAGGCACACTTGACGGTGCAAACGTTGAGATTTTTGATGCCGTCGGCAAAGACAACATGGTGCTTTTCGGTATGACTACCCCCGAGGTTGTAGATATGAAGGCTCATGGCTACAATCCCCGATATTACTACGAATCCGACCCTGTAATCAGACGTGCTATAGACTGGCTTTTAGGCTCAGAATTCCGTGCAATAGGTGAAAACCTTATTAACTCTGACCCATATATGGTGCTTGCAGACTTTGCATCCTACGCACAGGCACAGGCTCAAAGCTCTCGCCTTTACACAAACCGCACTCTTTGGAATCAGATGTCGCTTAAAAACATTGCAAACGCAGGTATCTTTGCCGCTGACCGTTCTATTAACGATTACGCCGAGGGTATCTGGCACATTACTAAAATCAACAGAAAGTAACCATTAAAAAGGCTGACATAAGTCAGCCTTTTTGTTGTATCAATAATTTGCAGACATATAAGATCCGCCCTTACTGCAACTGCATCAAAAATCCCCGAGTTTTTAAAGCTCGGGGATAAGTTATTTAAAGAAGGTTTGCTATCTTCTTCTGAATCTGTGTTGCGTCTTTTACGTTGATTTTACCGTCAGCATTGAAGTCTGCACGAACCTGAGCCTTTTCGTCAAGGTCAACAAGCTTTGCGGCATACTTCTGGATCTGAGTTGCATCCTTGATGTTAATCTTGCCGTCTGCGTTTACGTCGCCGATTTCAAACTCGTCGCCTGTTGCATCGCCCTTAGGATCCTCATCATCTGTAGCAGGGTCAGTGGGAAGAGGAAGCTCGTCGTCAGTAATGGGAGTATGAAGTCCTGCTTCAAGCTCTAATTCATAAGCTCTGTCTGCAGAAATACCAAGCTCGGAAGATGCATGTGCAAGAAGCTCTTCCTGAGACATTGCAACATACTGTAAAGTTGTTTCAAGCTTAGTTGTAATAAACTCAACATAAAGGCTTTCTGCATCTGCACCGGGTGCAAAGCATTCGCCTACAACGTTACCAAGGCTGGTAAGCTGACGCAAAGGACCGTAAACTGTGGGGTCAGCATTCTTCCAGTAAGCAGAAAGAGCCTGCTTGGAGCTGTCGGAAGGATTTTCGATAATGGACTCTTCGCCCTTGCAGTAAAGTGTGTCGCCAAGGCAAGTTGTATCAAAGAGTGTATCGTATGTCTGGTTATTACCCTCAGAGAAGATAACTGCGTAGGTTACGCCTTCTTCCATCCGGAAGCCCTTTGCTGTAATATCATACATCCAAAGGCCGTCTGTTTCGGTTTTAACGCAAGCTTCCTTTTTACTCTGCCACTGTGCA
>JAFUPE010000026.1 GCA_017481395.1 Ruminococcus sp.
ATCAACAACATCAGCCTTGATATTAAGGACGAGGAGTTTATAACCTTCTTAGGTCCCTCAGGCTGCGGTAAAACCACAACTCTCAGGATTATAGGCGGATTTTTAGAGCCGGACAGCGGTGACCTTTTTTACGAGGGCAAACGCATCAACGGTACTCCGCCCCACAAGAGAAATATTAACACCGTATTTCAGAAATACGCACTTTTCCCTCACCTGAATGTTTTTGACAACGTAGCCTTCGGCTTGAAGCTAAAAAAGCTTCCTAAGGCAGAAATCAAGCAAAAGGTAAAGCACATGCTTTCGGTCGTAGACCTTAAGGGTTATGACAAACGCAGTGTAAGCCAGCTTTCCGGTGGTCAGCAGCAGCGTGTAGCTATTGCACGTGCACTTGTATGCGACCCTGACGTGCTTTTACTTGACGAGCCTTTGGGTGCACTTGACCTTAAGCTTCGAAAAGATATGCAGATTGAACTTAAGCGTATTCAGAAAATGACCAAAAAAACCTTTGTATACGTAACCCACGACCAGGAAGAAGCACTTACAATGAGCGACAGAGTTGTGGTTATGAACAATGGTGTGATTGAGCAGATAGGCACTCCTACCGATATATACAACGAGCCTGCCAATGCCTTTGTAGCTGACTTTATCGGTGAGGCAAACATACTTAACGCTACTATGGTTGAGGATTATAAGGTAAATATATTGGGAACCGAATTCAAGTGCACCGACGCAGGCTTTGGTAAAAACACACCCGTCGACGTAGTAATAAGACCTGAGGATATCTTGGTAGTGCCTGTTGAAAACGGCATTATCTCGGGCAAGGTTGTAAACACAGTTTTCAAGGGTGTTCATTACGAAATGGAAGTTAAGTGCAAAAACTGCACCCTGCTTATTCACTCTACGGCAAGCCAGAGTGTAGGCGAAACCATAGGAATGTACGTAACACCCGACAATATCCATATAATGAACAAGCTCTTCCCCACTCCTTACAATGAGTTTGAGGCTGTGGTTTCTTACTCCAACGAAGAAGAAAACACCACCACAATCATCATTGAAGGCAAAGAGGTAGAAATTAAAGACAGATACTTCGAAAAGGATTCAAAGCTTCACATTGTTTTACCGCCTACAGGCATTTACGTTGCAGGCGACGGTGTAGGTCAGATAGACGACGTCTACATCGAGTCTGTTATCTGGAAGGGCGAATACAACGAAATCATAGTAGAGTCAGACGAAAGAAAGTGGCTGATGCACAGTGCTCAAGACGAGCAGGTTGCTACCTATGCCCCCATTTGTTTTGACTTCAAGGACGCAGTTATTACCTTAGCAGATAGTGCGGAGGGCGAAAATGAAGTCTAAAAAGTTAGCTCTGCCCTACATCCTCTGGATGCTTGTGTTTGTGCTGGTACCTTTAGGTATGGTTATCGCCTTTGCAATAAGAGACGACGGCGGTAGCTTTACCTTCGAATTCATCAGCAAAGCATGGGGCTACAGGGATGTTTTCCTGCATTCGCTGTGGGTAGCACTTCTTTCCACAGCTATTTGTCTTTTGCTCGCCTACCCCTTAAGCTACATAATCTCACGGGCAAAGGCAAGAACTCAGCGTACTGTTATTATGCTTGTAATGGTACCAATGTGGATGAACTTCCTTCTTCGTATTTATGCATGGGTGGTTCTTCTTTCCAAAGGCGGTCCAATTGATTCGCTTTTAGGGATATTCGGCATACACGTTCCGCTTATAGGCAACACAGGTGCCGTTGTGCTCGGTATGGTTTACGAATTCTTGCCCTTTATGATTTTACCTTTATATACCGTAATGGGTAAGATTGACAAAAGCCTTATTGAGGCAGCACAGGACTTGGGAAGCAATGGATTTAAGGTTTTCAGCAAGGTAGTACTACCCTTGTCTGTGCCCGGTATTGTATCGGGCGTTACAATGGTATTTGTGCCTACCGCAAGTACCTTCCTTGTATCTCAGTATTTAGGCGGCACTGACGACATTATGATTGGTGACGTTATCGAAAAGGTATTCCAGACCGACAGACACACAGGCTCTGCACTTTCGCTCTGCCTTATGGTTATAATTCTGCTGTTCATTATTGTTATGAACCGCTTCGGTGACGAGGAGGCGGTTGGCGTATGAGAAAAATGAAATTTGGCAGTAAGCTTTACATACTGCTTATTATGATGTTTCTTTACGCACCTATTGCGGTGCTTATAGCCTACTCCTTTAATGACGGAAAAACCACCGTCTGGAAAGGCTTTACCTTTGACTGGTACGTTGAGCTTTTCAAAGACTCGTCAATTATGACTTCTCTTTACAACACCTTAACAGTTGCACTTTTAGCCGCGTTGGTGTCTACTCTTTTAGGTACCCTTGCCGCTATCGGTATGTACAATTTCCGTGGTGCTCCCAGAAAGATTTTTCAGACGGTTTCAAACATTCCCATTATTAACCCCGAGATTGTAACAGGCGTTTCTTTAATGCTTTTCTTTACTTTTCTCGGCAGAATGTTTGACTTTGAAATGGGCTTTGTAACGGTGTTGCTTGCTCATATCGGATTTTGCACGCCTTACGTTATACTTTCGGTTGCTCCTAAAATCCGCCAAATGGACCACAACATCTACGAGGCTGCATTAGATTTAGGCTGTAACCAGATTCAGGCTTTTTTTAAGGTAGTGATTTTTGAGCTTTTACCCGGTATTCTTTCCGGATTTCTCATAAGCTTTACCTATTCGCTTGATGACTTTGTTATCACATATTTTACCCGCGGCAGTAAGTTTCAGACTTTGCCCATTGAGATATATACCATGATAAGAAAACGTATATCTCCGAAAATAAACGCTTTATCAACTATACTTTTCTTAGTTGTTTTTACAGTTTTGATTATCACCAACATCCGTGATTATAAGGCGGAGAAAAAATTACAGAATTCTAAATAAGGGAGATAGATAAATGAAAAAAACAATCTGCATTTTAATGGTACTTGTTCTCGCAATCGGTGCTACTTTTACACTCAGCGGTTGCGGCAAAAGCTATGACAGCGAAATCAATGTTTTCAACTGGGGCGAGAACATCAGCGACGGCACTTCAGGCTCTATGGACGTTATCAAAGAGTTTGAGGATAAATACAACATCAAGGTTAACTACACCACCTATGAGACAAACGAAGAGCTTTACTCGATTTTAAGCTCCTCCAACTCAAGCTACGATATAGTAATCCCCTCTGACTATATGATTGAAAAGCTTATAGCCGAGGATTTGCTAACAGAGATTAACTTTGAAAATATTCCGAATTACTCAAATATCGCTGAAACCTACAAAAACCTGCCCTTCGACCCCGATAACAAATATTCTGTTCCTTATACATGGGGTGTGGTTGCACTTTGCTACAACACCACAATGGTTAACGGTCAACAGATTAAGGGCTTTGCAGATTTATGGAATGAAAACCTCAAGGGCGATATTCTTATGATTGACAACAGCCGCGACGCAATGGCAATTGCAATGCAGCTTTCAGGCATTACCCCCGACAAATTCACAAAAGCCGAGGTAGATACAGCCGCCAAGAAGCTTTCAGAGCAGAAGCCTTTGCTTAAAAAGTACGTTATGGATATGGTATTCACCGAAATGGAGGGCGAGCAGGCAGCTATTGCTCCCTACTATGCAGGCGATGTTTACTCTATGATTCAGAACAACGAAAACCTTACCTACTGTCTGCCCGAGGAAGGCTCCAACTTCTTTGTTGACTCTATGTGTATTCCAAAGTCCACACAGAACAAAGAAGGTGCCGAGCTTTTCATCAACTTTATGCTTGAGGCTGAGGTAGGTGCCGCAAATGCAGAGTATATCGGCTACTCAACACCTAACACTGCCGCTTTCGAGCTTTTACCCGAAGAGATTAAGTCTTCTGAGCTTATCTATCCTTCCGAGGAATACTTAAGCAAATGCTACTCCTTCGCAGACCTTGACAAGGAAGTTTACTCCTATATGCAGGAAAAATTCATTGAAGTTAAGGCTGAGTAATTAAAAATAATAAATATTAAAGGCGATTGACTTTATTACTGTCAATCGCCTTTTGTTATATGCTTTTCTTTTTCTCTTTATATGCCTTACGCTTGTCTACAAATTTATTGTAAGCCACAACGCCCATAAGCCCCATAGCGGCAGACGCCGCAAAAATAAGGATTGATGTAACAAAGTTTCCTTCGCTTAGCTTATCCCCTACTAAAATTGAGGAAATCACCGAAGGAATCCTCGCCACTGTTGAAATTATAAGAAACTCGTGAAACTTAATATTTGTAAGACCTGCAAAGTAAGTAAGCAAATCCTTGGGAGTTCCTATGGTAAAGAACACAAGGAAGATTATGCTTTTAAGCTTTCGCTCATTATTTAAAAATTTAAGGCTGTTAATTTTCTCTCGCGAGACAAAAACCTCAACCAGCTTTACGCCGAATTTGCGAACAAGCAGAAAGATTATAGCCGAGCCTATGGCAGAGCCCCCAAGACAAACCAGAAGTCCGCCCCACGTGCCGAAAGCAAGACCGCAGCCAACCTCAACAACCTCACCGGGAATCAGTGCCACAATTACTTGCAGGACCTGAATACCAAGGGCAACAAGCCACCCCCAAGCACCAAAGGAATCTATGCGGGTCTGAAACTCCGAGATATGCCCGAGCTCAAATATTCCTACTCTTTTCCACAGAAACCACGTAAGCCATACGCTAAGTGCTAAAAGCACCGCAATCGAAGCAACTGCGAAAATACGCCTTTTTAAAATATACCTTTTTTCAGAAGCATTGCTCTGTTTTATATTTCCTTTTTCCATTTCCCTGTTCAAGCTTTAATCTCCAATACCCTTAAGCTGCATCTGATTTATCTCAGTAAGAGCATCACTAATTACTACCTTTTTGATGATGTTCTTAACAGTTCTGTCAAGCTCACCGTCAACCGAGTAATCTGCAGGAAAAATAAAATCGACCCTGTCTTTAATAAGAAGCTCTTCAACCTTTTTCTTAGAATCATCCTGATAAACAGCAATAGCCTGACCGCCGTAAGCCTTCATCATTTTCATGCAAGGTACGTCGGAAAGACCGTCGCCTATGTAAATCATATTTGTAAAGGGTACACGTTTAGAGTCATCGGGCATAGAGCGATTAAGGTCAACATCATTGGATACATCCAACACACCCTTGTTAATACGGTAAACAAACTGAGTTTTGTTGGTATAGTTTACGGCGGTTTTAGGCCATGCGGCGTTACCCTGCTCGTCATAATAAAACTCGCAGGCAAAAATCTCGGTAAACTTGTCGGCAATAGATGTGCCTTCAATAATTTCCTTCATACCCGACGAGATAACGTAGTGCTCAATTCTGGCTCCCTGCTCCTTACCAAAGGCATTGATACGGTCAAACCAAGTGTCAACGCCATTGTAAAGCTCAACGTTTCTGCCGCTTTCAACAAAGCTTTCGCGTTTTAAAGAAACACCCTTTTCGCGGCATCGTTTTACGCAGGTATACATATACGCAAGAATTCCGTCCATTTTCTGTGCTCTGCCAAAGCCGTTAGCCTCTGCCCAGAAATCCTCACTGCTCATATTAAGCTTAGGGATAAGGTCGTACTCCTGCATATCACGAGTGCAAAGGGTTTTATCAAAGTCATACATAATTGCTATAATAGGCTCTGCTTGCATAAAAACTCTCCTTTGCTTAGATAGTAAATCAGTTTGCTTTGTAAGTTGTAATCTCAACAGACTCAAGAATTACGTCTGTTTCAGGTTTGCTAACCTCACCGCTTCCGTTATCTACCACCTTAACATTGGCAATAGCATCAACTACGTCCATACCGTCAATTACCTGAGCAAATACTGTGTGACCGCCTGATGCCCTTAAAGCACCGTCAAGGTGAATGTTACCGCCGTTTTCCTCGTAAAGCTTGTAAACTTCTTCAGTGATAGCATGCTTTAAGGGGTTAATACCGCCGTTGGCATTAATGAAATCCTCAACTGTGGGATAAGCGGCTGTAAACTGTGCACCGTAAGATGCGGCGTACTGATTATAGTAATTCTCGTACATTGCATACATATCTTCATAATCAGAAATGCTGTCGCGGCTAAAGGAATCTGCACTCTTCTGATTAATAAAGAACTGGCTGCCATTTGTGTTAATGCCACTGTTTGCCATAGCTACAGAGCCGCGGATATTATAAAGAGTATCGGCAAACTCGTCCTCGAAAGCAGAGCCAAAGGCACTTTTTCCGCCTGTGCCATCGCCCTTTTCGTAGTCGCCGCCCTGAATCATAAAGTCTTTGTATACACGATGGAAAACTGTGTTGTCGTACTTGCCCTGCTCGGCAAGAGTAATGAAGTTCTCAACAGCCTTAGGAGCATTTTCGGGGAACAATCTCCAAGTGATGTCACCCATAGACGTATGAAGAATTGCGATTTTATCGCCTTCGGCAGGCATCTCTAACTGGTAGCCTACCTTATGCTCTGTGTCTTTCTTAACAAGAGAGTTAACAGAAGGCAAAACAACCGATGCATCAGCACCCGAATTATCATCGGTGTCACCATTACAGCAAGCCAAGCTGAAGCCACAGCAAAGTGCAAGAGATGAAAGTAAAATGGTTTTTAAAATACTTTTGATTTTCATAGGTTTTTATCCTTTCGGTTATTTTATTTCCTCGGAGTACTCAATGTCTCCGACAATTCTGTAGTCGCTGACATACGGCTCGCTTTTTACCGAGTCCATATATTCTAAGGTTGTGCTTATAGCGGTACCGCCCGAGTCCAGCACCTTAAATTTAAAGGAAACAAGGCTTCCTCCGTTTGTAAAGTCCATACCGTTTAAATTAACAGCATTGAACTTTATCATATTCTGCATTTCGGTATTACAAACAACCAAACCGCCCGCTACAGGAAACATCTCGGCTGTATCCGCTTTAATAAGCTCAAGCATTCCTGAGTCGTAATTTGTTGTAGCCTGAAAATCCTCTAACGCCTCAGGAGTTTTAAGGTTAAACACATAGTTTATAACGTCACCTGAGTAGCAGGTATAGGTTTTGCCGTCAACGTTTACTATACAGGGCTCATCTGATTTATCCTCATCAAAATCATTATTATAGTCGGGAACAAAAATATTTTCAGTCTGTAATAATTCAGCGGCCTCGGTTTTTGCCTCGGTTACTTTTGCTTCTGTTTCGGCAGGCGTAGTTATGGCTACGCTTGATGAAACAACCATTGTCGGCGAAGTCTCAGCTTCGTCGGGCGTGCTGTCGGGCTTTTCACAGCCGCTTAAAGCCATGGACGAAAAAAACACCGTACAAAGTACTGCGGCTAATATTTTTCGCCTGTTCATAATACATATACCTCCCTATTATAAACATTATTTTAATTATAGCCTTTATTGTTAATTTTTTCAAGTAGAACTAAAAATTTCACACGCTCTACACATAACTTAAATCAAAAAAACATAAGAATGAATACATTTAAATAAAGCGGAGGTTTATAAATGAGCGACTTTTTACCTGAGGGTTGTCTTATAGAAGAGGACACAAACGCCATGTATATGCAGAGCATCACAAGCCTTACCGAGGCCTACAGAGAGCAAAGAATATTAGAGGCAAGGGCGACTGTATGCGACTCTAACCACAACCTGACCGTTGACCTTGGTCCCATTAAGGGTATTATTCCCCGAAAGGAAGGGGCAATAGGAATTAAAGAGGGTAAGGTAAGAGATATTGCGGTTATTTCACGTGTTAACCGACCTGTAAGCTTTGTTATTACAGGCTTTGACCGAGACTCAAGCGGTCAGACGGTGGCTATGCTTTCCCGAGAAAAAGCCCAGCGTCGGTGTATGCAAAGCTTTGTGTCAACACTCTCCTGCGGCGATGTTGTAGATGCACGCATTACCCATCTTGAGACCTTCGGTGCTTTTGCGGATATTGGATGCGGAATCGTGGCATTGATGCCCATTGACACAATTTCGGTATCCCGCATTGAGCACCCCCGAGAACGCTTCGAGGTTGGTATGAACATAAAAGCTATAATAAAATCCTGCGACAACGGCAGAATTTCTCTCAGCCACAAGGAGCTTTTAGGCACCTGGCAAGAAAATGCCGACAACTTCTCGGCAGGCGAAACCGTAGCAGGCGTGGTTCGCTCGGTTGAAAGTTACGGTGCTTTTGTAGAGCTTAGCCCGAATTTAGCCGGACTTGCCGAATGCAAAGAAGGTATTAAGGTGGGTCAACAGGCAAGCGTATACATTAAAAGTATTATCCCCCAGAAAATGAAGGTTAAGCTGATTATTGTAGAAACCTTTGAGGGTAATTATGCCCCAACTCAGCCTAAGTATTTCTTCGAGGGAAATCACATAGACGAGTTCATTTACTCTCCGGAAAACTGCGAAAAATTTATTGCCACCAGATTTTCGTAGCCGCTGTCCTTTTTATCGCCCTCTGTTTGGTTGACAAGAAAAGCCCCTTGGTGTTATGATAAAACCATAACAAAAAGGAGCTGATAAAATGGAAAATTCACTATTGATTATATTAGCTGTAATGCAAGTAGTTCTGCTTGCGGTTACAATAGTTCTTATAATAATTAACTCTAAAAAAAAGTCAGATGGCAGTGATTTGCGAAATCAGATTCGAGAAGACGCAAAAGCTGACGCCGCTATTTTACGTCAGGAGCTTGCAATCTCTACTCAGGCTTCTATAAAGAATATGGGCGAAATGATTAACACAAGCCAAAGCCAGAATATGGCAAGCCTTGAAAACCGTTTCAAGACCTTTTCTTTGGAAAACGAGCAAAAGCTTGACAACATCCGTAAAACTGTTTCTACACAGCTTTCTTACATTCAAGAGGACAACAATAAAAAGCTCGACGAAATGCGTAAAACCGTTGACGAAAAGCTTCAGAAAACCTTAGAAAGCACTATGCAGCAGTCCTTCGGACTTGTAAACGAGCGACTCGAACAAGTTTACAAGGGTCTTGGCGAAATGCAGAACTTAGCCGTTGGCGTTGGCGACCTTAAAAAGGTGCTTTCAAATGTAAAGACAAGGGGCATTTTAGGCGAAATACAGCTTGGTGCTATTCTTAAGGAAATCTTAGCTTCTGAGCAATACGAAGAAAACGTGGTTACCAAGTCAAAGGGTGCCGAGCGAGTTGAGTTTGCCGTTAAGCTTCCCGCCGAGGACGATGGCTTTATCTATCTGCCTATTGACTCAAAGTTCCCTGCCGATACCTATATGGCTTTGCAGAATGCCTACGAAAGTGCAGACGCGGCGGCTGTTGATGCGGCGGCAAAGCTTCTTTTGACAACTCTAAAAAAGGAAGCCAAAGACATTCACGATAAGTACATAGAGCCCCCCTACACCACCGAATTCGCCATTATGTTTTTGCCTACCGAGGGACTTTATTGTGAAGCTGTAAACCGCGGTATGATTGAGATTTTACAGCGAGAATACAAGGTAAACCTTGCAGGTCCCAGCACCATGGCGGCACTTTTAAACTCTCTGCAAATGGGCTTTAAAACTTTGGCAGTTCAGAAACGCAGTGCAGAAGTATGGAAAGTTCTTGGCTCGGTTAAAAACGAGTTTGAAAAATTCGGTGAAGTTATCGACGCCACCCAAAAACGCCTTGAGCAGGCAAACGCCGAGCTTGATAAGCTGGTAGGTGTCCGTACCCGTGCAATCAACCGCCACCTTAAAGCGGTAGAAACCAATAATATTCCTATAGAGACATTCTCAGTAAATATGCCGCTTTTAGGAGATGAAGATTAAAAATGAAAGCCTCACCACAAAGGTGAGGCTTAGTTTTATTTTACAAACCTTTTTGCATAACCGCATCTGCGGCAAAGGTCTTCCGTAACATCTCGGGTCTGAAAGGATTTTTTGAGATTTTCGGCACGGTCACTCTTAAGTATTTCTTCAAGGTTACTTTCAAAAATGTTGCCCAGATTAATGGTACCTTCTGCATCTAAGCAACAAGGCACAACCGTGCCGTCACATAGCACACCTATCTGGTCACGAAGTCCGTAGCAGGAATGATTTGCACCTATATCTTCAGCATTAATATCGGGCCAGTCAAAAAGCTCGCCCCACTCTAAGAATACGTACTCACAGAGCTTGTATCCTGAATATTGCTCCTGCCAATCACCCCCAAAAGCTTTATGCATTTTATCTAATATATCATTATTAAGGCTATCAAAACCGCCTTTGTTCCAAAGCCGCATTACGGCAATCTTTTTGTTTTCGGCCGCCTTTTTGCAAAAGCCAAAGCACATATCAAGGTAATCGTCAAGGCTCATTCCTATGGAATTGACCTCGTAAGAATGCAGAGAAATGCTGACCTTCCTCAAAGCTTTTGCACTTAAAAGCACATCTTCCCTGTCACCCAGCAAAGTGCCGTTGGTGGTAAGGTTGACCTTAAAGCCCAGTTCTTCCGAAATTTCAAAAAACTCAGCCAAATCGGGGTGCAAAAGCGGTTCGCCCAGAAGGTGAAAATATAGAAAATCCGCAAAGCTTTTAAGCTTAGTTGCGGCAATTTTAAATTCTTCTATAGAAATAAACTTTGGCTCACGTATTGTCCCATGGCAAAAACTGCAACTCAGGTTACATACATTTGTAATTTCAAGATAGGCTTTGTTCGGCATTTTCAGACCTCTGTAATAATCCTTGAATCAAAGTACTGCTCCTGAAAGCTTATGAAGCTTTCAATCTCTTCTTTTGTAAACTCTGCCCCAACAGGTGCGGCTACCAGCTTATTCTCATTGTCGTCAAGTCTTACGACTACCGCAATTATCCGACACACAAAATCTCTTACAGGTACAGAAACGCCCAAAAGATAAACGTCAATCTCTTCACCATCACCGCTTACAGTGTTTGGAATATATCCGTAATTCACAGGATACACAATATCACTGTCATTGGGATGAACAGAGCCTAAAGGTCTGTCGATAACAATATAAACTTCTTTTCCTAAATATTCTTTTAAATCAGACATCGCACACCTACAAAAACAGCCCGAAAAAATCGGGCTTTGGTTTTTATTTGAATCAGCCTCCGCAGAAGCACTTTTTATAATTCTCAATAGCAGAATTGATAACCTCAATGGCTGCGTCTCTGCCTCTTACAGAGTCAACCTTTGTATCCTTACCCTCAAGGTTTTTGTAAACCGAGAAGAAATGAGTCATCTCCTGGAATACGTGCTGAGGAAGCTCGTTTATCTCTTTGTACATATTGTAATTTGGGTCGCCAAAAGGAATTGCAATAATCTTTTCGTCGTGAGCACCATTGTCCACCATATCAATAACACCGATTGGATAGGCATGCACAAGGGTAAAAGGCTTAATAGACTCTGCACAAATCACAAGAACGTCAAGAGGGTCCTTATCATCACCATAGGTACGTGGAATAAACCCGTAATTCGCAGGATAATGGGTAGATGTATAAAGTATACGGTCAAGCATTAAAAGGCCTGTTTCTTTATCAAGCTCATATTTATTTTTACTTCCCTTTGCGATTTCAATAACCGCCATAAAATCCTCGGCAAAAATACGTTCCTCGGATATATCATGCCATATATTATTCATATTTGTCACCTCAAGACATATTCAGTTAATCTATTCTACCACAGCATATATTAAAAATCAACAAAAATTGCAGAGCATAAATAGCGAAAAACTCCGAATTTTCTCACAAAAAAACATTGCAAAGCGAGAAAAATTATTTTATAATATTTTTTATAATTCGGTTTATAATTTACTGTGAGGTGTTTTATATGGATAACAACAAAAGACCCGAAACAATGCAGCGCATTACTACAAAAGAGCTTGCAGATGCGTTTATCGCTGAGCAGGTTGAAGCAGTAAGGGCTCAGGTTGGCGACAAAAAGGTGCTTTTAGCTCTTTCAGGCGGCGTTGACTCTTCTGTAGTAGCAGCTCTGCTGATTAAGGCTATCGGCAAACAGCTTGTGTGTGTACATGTTAACCATGGTCTTATGCGTAAAGGCGAAAGCGAAGCAGTTATCGAAATGTTTGGTAACGAGCTTGATGCTAACCTTGTTTATGTTGATGCAACCGACCGTTTTCTTGACCTTCTTGCAGGTGTTGCTGACCCCGAAAAGAAGAGAAAGATTATCGGCGCTGAGTTTATTAATGTTTTTGCTGACGAAGCAAGAAAATTAGAGGGCATCGAGTTCCTTGCACAGGGCACAATCTATCCCGATATCTTAGAGAGCATTAAAGCTGCCGAAGGCAAAAAGGCAGTTAAGTCGCACCACAATGTCGGTGGTTTGCCCGAGGACCTTAACTTTGAGCTTGTAGAGCCTATCAAGCTTCTCTTCAAGGATGAAGTAAGAGTAGTAGGTGAGGCTTTAGGTCTTCCTCACGCAATGGTTTACCGTCAGCCCTTCCCTGGTCCGGGCCTTGGCGTAAGATGCTTAGGTGCAATTACAAGAGACCGACTCAACGCATTAAGAGAAGCCGACGCAATCCTTCGCGAGGAATTTGCAAATGCAGGCTTAGAAGGCAAGGTTTGGCAGTACTTTATTGCTGTGCCCGATATCAAGAGCGTTGGCGTTAAGAATGAAAGCCGCTACGAGGGTTGGCCTGCTATTATCCGTGCCGTTAACACCACAGATGCCATGAGTGCAACTATCGAAGAAATCGACTATGCACTCCTTCACAAAATCACAAGCAGAATTACAAGCGAGGTAGAGGGCATCAACCGCGTGCTCTATGACCTTACCCCCAAGCCCATCGGCACTATTGAGTGGGAATAATAATTTTTGTATTTCAATCAAACAGGCTGTCTTGCGAACAAAAGCAAGACAGCCTGTTTATATGTATGCATATTAAATTTCGGACAGCTTTACCACTGACAACAAAAATTCTGCAGGAACTTCATATGTTAGATAAACCGAGCCGGCTTCAGCCGGTTCATTTTTTATCCAGCACCCCACACTGCTGTCATTGGTAAAAAAAGGATACCCCTTACTGTACATTTTCGAGATGTCAATTTTTATAATCACAGGGTCATCTTTTAGAGATGAAAAATATTCTATGTATTCCTTTGATGCCGCTAAAAACACAACAGAAGTCCGGCGGTTGAATATACCATTTTCAAATACACCTTCGGCATTTGTTTTTTCTGTAATATGATACAAAAAAGCAGGAATATTTTGTGTTTGAGTATAAACCATAGGCATATATCGCACCAAATAAAAATACGACTTAACATTTAGCATAAACTGATATTTATAAAAGGGAATGTTACGATTTTCCATGAATAATCGAGATGACCTGACAACAGATATAAATCTTTTACCTGAGGGCAAACGGTCTTTTATTCCTTGAATAAAAACTTTAAATGTCATTTCTTCACCCCTTGGTAACCTATTTTTATAATTATATCATTATTAATACTTCTTTTCAATACGTCTGTCGGTCTTACTCACATTGCAACTATGCTAATACTATGGTACAATAAAGACGAAAGGAATGGTATTATGAAACATAAAGGTAAAGCAAAGCAAAAAAGAAAAATTATCAAAACTATTATTGTATCACTTCTGATACTTGCGGTACTGTGCGTTGGCGGAGTATTCGGTATCAACGCTTACGTTAAGGGAGTCGGCAAAAAGCTTGTTGTTACTCCCGAGGACGCAACCGAGCTTAAAAGCGTTGACTGCATTCTCGTTTTAGGTTGCGGTGTAAGAGACGACGGCACACCCTCTGATATGCTGAGAGACAGATTAGAGCGAAGCATTGAGCTTTATTTTTCGGGCGTTGCACCAAAGCTGTTGATGAGTGGCGATCATGGCAGAGTAGAATACGACGAAGTAAACATTATGAAGCAGTACGCCATAGACAAGGGCGTGCCTTCTGAAGATATTTTTATGGACCATGCTGGTTTTTCAACATACGAAAGCATATATAGAGCAAAAGAAATATTTATGGTCGAAAGCAGGGTTATTGTTACTCAGGACTACCACCTCTACCGTGCTCTTTTCCTTGCCGATAGATTCGGACTTACCGCCCGAGGTGTCGCCTGCGACTATCACATCTACGCAGGGCAAAAAATGCGTGATGCAAGAGAAATCCTTGCCCGAAATAAGGACTTTTTCACCTCAATTTTCAAGCCTTACCCCACCTACTTAGGTGAAGCAATCCCCGTAAACGGCGATGGCAATCTTACTAACGACCGATAAATATATAGAAAAAGCTGACAGCACAAAAAACTGTCAGCTTTTATTGCTATTGAAAAGTTATGCTCTCTGTGCTAAAATGTACTGAGATTTTTTATAAAGTAAGGTAATATTGGGATGAAAGATTTTAAGAAGGGGCTTAAGGCAGGTATACCTGTAGGACTCGGGTATCTGTCAGTGTCCTTTGCTTTTGGAATTATGGCTGTAAGCCTTGGCTTTAAATGGTGGCAGGCGGTGCTTATTTCTATGACTAACCTTACCTCAGCGGGTCAGCTTGCTGGCATAGAAATTATGATAAACCCTGCTCAGTACATAGATATGCTTTTAAGCCAGATTACAATAAACATTCGCTACTCATTTATGTCGGTATCTCTTTCGCAGAAGGTAACAACGCAGTTTAGCGGTATTAAAAGGTGGATTTTAGGCTTTTTCATGACCGATGAAATCTTTGCCGTTGCCGCAAATGAAAAGGAAGTAAGCGTTAAGTTCTTTTCGGGGCTTACGGTTTTCCCCTACCTCGGCTGGGCAATGGGTACTCTTTTAGGAAGTGTGCTGGGCAATGTTCTTTCTGCTGTAATTATGAACGCCCTCTGTCTTGCAATTTACGGAATGTTTGTGGCTATTGTTGCACCTAAAGCTAAAGAGTCGCTCAGCTTGCTTTTGGTAGTAGGCATAGCAATTGCTCTTAGCTGTGCTTTTTATTATCTGCCATTCTTAAGCACTGTATCAAGCGGACTTGCGATTTGCATTTGTGCCATTGCTGCCGCGATTTTCGGTGCAATAGCTTTCCCCGTAAAGGAGGAAAACACAAATGGATAACAAAAGCTTTTTTATCTACCTGCTTATTATGGCAGGTTCCACGTATTTAATCAGAGCTGTTCCGTTTGCGGCAATAAGTAAGAAAATCGAAAACAAATTTATCCGTTCTTTTCTTTACTACATCCCCTACACAGTGCTTTCTGCTATGACATTTCCTGCGGCACTTTACGCCACAGGCAATATTTACGCCGCCGCTTTTGGACTTTTGGTGGCAATACTTTTTGCTATTAAAGGCAAAGGGCTTACGGTTGTTGCCGTCGCCGCCACAATAACTGTTCTCGTTGTAGAAATTTTTATGACATATATAATATAAATTGTGAAAGGATGTATTTGAATGTTTTCCTTTGAAAGCGATTACACCGAAGGTGCACACCCTTTAATACTTGATGCACTTGTGCGTACAAACATGGAGCAGTTAAGCGGCTACGGATTTGATAAATACTGCAGTAGTGCCAAAGAAAAAATCAGAAAAGTCTGCGGTAGAGAAGACGCTGAGGTTTTCTTTATTTCCGGCGGTACTCAGACAAACCAAATTGTTATTGACACTGTGCTTAACCCTTACGAAGGCGTAATAAGCACCACCACAGGTCACATAGAAGGCCACGAAGCAGGTGCTGTTGAATTTACAGGTCACAAGGTGCTTACTGTCCCCCACCACATGGGCAAAATGGATGCCGCTGACCTTAAAAATCTTCTTGAGAGCTTTTATGGTGATGATAACCATGACCACATGGTTTTTCCCGGTATGGTTTACATTTCTCACCCATCTGAATACGGCACACTATATACTCTTGACGAGCTGACTAAACTGAGCAAAATCTGTAAGGAATACAATATTCCTCTTTTCCTTGACGGAGCAAGACTGGGCTACGGTCTTATGAGCCAAGGCACCGACGTTACTCTCAAAGACATTGCAAGACTTTGCGATATATTCTATATTGGTGGTACAAAAGTTGGTGCACTATGCGGTGAAGCAGTTGTGTTTACTCATAATAACACCCCCAAGCATTTCTTTACAAGCATAAAGCAACATGGTGCACTTCTTGCTAAGGGCAGACTTTTAGGCGTGCAGTTTGATACACTGTTTACTGATGACCTTTACTTTAAAATTTCCAAAAATGCTATTGATAAGGCTGACAGAATGAGGCTTGCTTTCAAAGAAAAAGGCTACAAGTTTTTTATAAACACTATCACTAACCAGATTTTTATTGTTCTTGAAAACACAAAGATGCAAGAGCTTAAAAAATCCGTTTCCTTCGGCTTTTGGGAAAAATGCGATGACAACCATACTGTTGTTCGTTTTGCTTCAAGCTGGGCAACCACCGACGAGGCTGTGGACAAATTAATAGAACTGATTTAAAAGAAAACTCTCGGCTTATATTAAAAGCCGAGAGTTTCATTATGATTAATTTTATTTTTTCTTGTTTTTCTTTTTGCCTACAAGAAGCATAAAAAGTGTTAGCGCTGCAAGATAAAAACTTGCCAGTGCAAGAGCAATCCACACTGCTGTGTCACCGTTAGCTGCATACTTAACTAATATAAGCACAGGAAAACCGAAAGCTATACCAAAAGAACTGCCTACAACAAGCTGGTTTGAAGCAGGGGTTTCAAACTCAGGGTCAATTTCTCTTAAAAGAAGCACACCCGAGCTTATTGTACCTGTAAGCATACCGAACATACCAAGAAATGCTTCATACTTATAGTTGGGATAAATCTTATTACACAAAAACTTAAGATACAAAAAGGTAACCAAACCACCCACAACAGAAAGTAGAATAAATGGTACCCAATAACCCTTAAGGTCAGAAATATCAATACTTGCAATACCTGTGATAATCATAAGGTCAAAGGCAAGACCCGAAATCCTGCTTAAAAGATAATTGTTCTGATACTGTCGGGTCATAAGCTTTGTTTTGCGAAGACCGGTGATACAGGAACGGACAATTATTGCAACAAGTGAGCCTAATATAAAGTTAAAGCCCCAAACAAAAGAAGACACCGTGTTCTTAAGTCCGTCAGAAATAAGCCCTGCCAACGACTCGATACCAAGAGTAAGTAGGAATGTAAGAAGATAAACCATACCCACAAGTGCAAACTGAATGCTGAATTTATCAATAGACTCTGCAATGGGTATTTCGTTTGCGTGCTGATAAGCGTCAACGGTTACCGAGCCTGAAATGTTGCGTTTATCTTTTACTCTTTTAAGCTTGCCTTTTTTGCTGAGCACATTAAGATAAATAACACCGCAAACACAGGCACACAAAAAGCCCATAGCCGCAAGAGAAAGACCGAAGCTCTTGCCGCCTGCCATACCTGACTGCTCGTAAAGAGTACCAATATTATTAGCCTGACCGGGGCCCTGACCATAAGCCATAGGAAGCAAAACACCACTTGCCTTGAAAAGGTCAGGCATAAATGTGTAGGCAAGCGTCATTGTAATAATAAGTCCTGCCACTGCCTGCACAAGATATGTACCAACTATAAGGGCACCGCTTTTTGCACCTGTAAGTGCTGTTTCCGAGGTGTCTTTTTCGGGGACCTTCAATGATAGGGCAATAAATCCGAAACCAAGTGAATGGTAAGTAATTTTCTCAAGAAAAATCGGGTCAATATTAATTATTCCCGTTGATTTAATGGCGAGAAGAATAAAACCTGCAATAACTGCTGTAGGCATAAGGCTGTTTTTAATAAACTTAACCTTTCGTCTTAAAATATTCGACAGGATAATAAGTGCCGCTATAATTCCGACCTGAATTATCGGATTCCAAAGGGAGGTATTTGCTGCAGAATAATCCATTATATTTTCGCCTCCGTTAAAGCTTTATTTTTTATAGCTCCGAAATAGAGCATAAACTTAAGAGCGTTGGTGTCCTTAGGAGTAATAACCTCGTAGTAATCTTTACCCACCGAGAAAACCACGGCATTCTGGCCATGCATAGCCAAGTCAGACATATCGGATACAGAAACCTCAAACTGCCCAACCTTAAAGCTTTTTGGGGTCATAGTAAGCCTTCCCGAAGAAACCTGAGTTTCGACATGATTTTTAACTGTAGACATAACCGCATTTTCTGTAGTATAAGCTATACCTGCCTTTAGGTCGTTCTCAATTTCATGCTTCTGCCAGTCTGAAAGCTCTTTAACGGTTTTTTGTTTTATTCCTTCAATCATTCCGTACTCTGTGTACTTAAAGGACAATCCGCATTCACTGCACAGTACAGTGTCTCCATCTGAGCTTAAAGTCTCGCGTTTGCCGCACTTGGGACAAATGAAAAGCAGTTTTTCCAAGCTTTATGCAAGGTTTTTGCCTTTATATCTCTGAGGATTTGCCATCTGTCGATCATAGGCATCCTCATACAAGTCGGTAATGATAATATTATAAATTTCATCAGCAGACATTGTACTAAGCTGTTCCTTTGAGTAAACATTCTGCACCTTACCGCTGATTTTACCGCGACGCAGATTTGTGCTCCACATAGGGCTTACAAAATAACCGCCTGTAATTTTATAGGTAACCAGTCCGCACTTAGCACTTTGAATAAGCTTTGCCGTCGAGGGTAAAATTGGATTTGTAACACCGTCCCAGCTTCTTGCACCCTCGGCAAACATACATACGTTTTTGCCCTTACGCACATGCCTTATAATATCAAGCACAGTGGCAGAGGCTACGGTACCTTTGGGTCTCATTATGGGTTCGAAGCCCCATTTTAAAAGCTTGTAGGCAAACTTCCATCTTGAAATATGCTCACTACCTACCAGATACATGTTTTTCTTAAAGCTTACGCCTACAAACACAGGGTCCCAATCAGTTACATGGTTTGAAAGCACTATGTAATTTTCGGGCAAGTCCTTGGCTACTTCGTATTTATAGCCAAATTTCAATCTTAGAAAAAGCCCGACAGGTGCCCTCAGCACAGACCATACAACCTTATGACGCTTTTTCACCAAACCCCTCCTTTCGGTGAATACATATATAGTTATTTTAACACAAATAATTATAAAAATCTATAGCATTTTGTAAAACAAATCAAAATTTGTCATCTCAAAATTGTGGTAATTAATTTGACATGAAATATAGGCTATGATAATATATTCACTATAAAAGGAGATGCTTAACTATGCCTAAAATTTACACGTCTGCTGATATGCTTATTGGCAACACTCCCTTACTTGAGCTTACAAATATTGAAAAAAGCCTTAACCTGAAGGCTAAAATTCTTGCAAAGCTCGAATTTCTGAATCCCGGCGGCTCGGTAAAAGACCGAGTTGCAAAGGCAATGATTGACGAATATGAGAAAAAAGGAATCCTCGGAAAAGATTCTGTAATTATCGAGCCCACGTCAGGCAATACAGGCATAGGACTTTCTTTGGTTGCCGCCGCAAGAGGCTACAAAGTTATTATTGTAATGCCCGACTCTATGAGCATGGAAAGACGAGTTTTAATGAAAGCATACGGTGCCGAGCTTGTGCTGACCGACGGAGCCAAAGGTATGTCAGGTGCTATCGAAAAAGCCGAAAAGCTAAAAAGCGAAATCCCAAACAGCATTATTGCAGGGCAATTTACCAACCCTGCAAACCCCAAGGCTCATTTTGACACCACAGGTCCCGAAATTTTTGAAGATACAGAGGGTCAGGTTGATGTTTTCGTTGCAGGTGTGGGCACCGGCGGCACAATTACAGGCACAGGCAAGTACCTTAAATCAAAGAAAAGCAACATACAAATCGTAGCTGTAGAGCCCGACACCTCGGCTGTGCTTTCAGGAAAAAGTGCAGGAAGTCACAAGCTTCAGGGCATTGGTGCAGGCTTTATTCCCGAAGTATTGGATACAGAAATCATCGACGAAATCATTGCTGTATCAGCCGAAGATGCCTTTAACGCAGGCAGACTTATAGGCAAAACCGAAGGAGTTCTCGTTGGGATTTCCTCGGGTGCCGCACTTTTTGCGGCTATTGAGCTTGCTAAGAAAGAGGAAAACAAAGGCAAAAATATCGTTGTGCTTCTTCCCGACACAGGCGACAGATATCTTTCTACAGAACTGTTCTCGTAAGCTTTATTGCTCCCTTTTGAAGGGAGCAATTTTTATACAAATATTAGTTGATTTTTGGCTTATATGCTGATATAATTGTTTTATATGTTTGAAAGGCGGTGGAAAAATGCAGGACACAGAGTTACTTAAATACGGTAAATATTTAACTTCTCTTATCTCTTCTGTAATTCTTAACACCCAACCGCCCGAACCCTTTGAGGGTATAGACTGGACTAAGCTTTTCAAGCTTGCCAAAAAGCACGATACTGCAGTAATGATTTTTCCTGCTATCATTAATATGGAGTTGCCCGAGGAAGCCCGAGCTCTATTTTTAAACGACAAAAACAGAATGGTAGCACGTAGCACAAGACAAACCATAGAAGCCGAAAACGTTATGAACGAGCTTGAGCGAAATTCTATTAAATATATTAAGCTCAAAGGCTCTCATATTAGAAAGATATATCCATTCGATTATATGCGTACCTTTTCAGATATCGACCTCTGCTTAAGTGATGAAGACAGAAAAAAAGCACGGCCTATAATGGAAAGCTTAGGCTACACTTTTGGCGGTGCAAACGAGTATCACGACGAATATGAACGAGATAATTTTTATTTTTTTGAATTACATTCTCATATAGTCCCCCCTTCTGCTTCTTATCACGCTGTTTTTGAAGAACCTTTCTCAAAATCTGTTGCAGTTAATGGTAGTAAATTCTGTTATGAGTTTAATAATGAATACTTATACCTTAATCTTATTTTTCATTTGCATAAACATTTCGTTAGGAGTGGCTGTGGAATAAGGCTTTTCACCGACCTCCTTGTATATGAGAATTATGTTAATGATGTTGATTGGAACTTCATAAAATCTATTTTAAAAGAATATGACCTGCTTGATTTTTTTAATACTGTTCAAAAACTTAACGAATTTTTCTTTTATAAAAAAAACGCAGATAAAAACATAAAAACGATTGCCGAATATATTTTTAAAAATCAAACCTCAGGCATAAATAACAATTTTGTTGCTAATTTTAGCTTTTGGGGAAAAATCAAGTATTTATTAAAAATCTGGTTTCCTCCCGCCAAAGAGCTTGCATTCAGGTATCCTGTACTTGAAAAGGCACCTGTTTTGCTTCCTGTATGCTGGGTAAGACGTATTTTCTACTCACTGTTTTTCAATCGTTCTGCTTTTACAACACAGGTAAATAATGTTAAAAAATTCAACAGCGAAGAGTTTAAGGAAATAAAAAACGCACGAGACTTGGCTACTAAAAACAAATAATACAATTTTGACCGCAGATTATCTTATCTGCGGTCATTTTTAATTCATATTGCTTTCTGCTATACTTTCAAGCTCGGCGTAGGCTGTTTTTTTCATAGGAGTTTTAGGTATATTTCTAATAAAGAATATTTCTTTTGGCTTTGCCTGCAAGGAAATATAGCTCTCAAGGTGTTTTAAAAGCTCCGTTTTTGTATCTTCACTTTCATCCCGGGAATTGTTAAGCACCGCAAAAACCACTACTGCCTGAATCTTCCTTTTATCCTTAACACCAACCACACAGCAATCCTTTACCTTTTCGTGCATTAAAAGAACCTTTTCGATCTCGGAAGGGTACACGTTATAACCATTGGTAACAATAATCCGCTTTAGTCTTTGCTTAAAGTAAACAAAACCGCTATTATCCATAAAACCTATATCTCCCGTATGAAGCCATACCCTGCCATCACTGTGAGTTTTCAGAGTCTTTTGTGTTTCGGCTTCGTCGTCAAAATAGCCCTTCATAACCATATTACCCGAAATACATATTTCTCCTGCTTCGCCAGAGGGAACCTCGTCGGCAGTATTGATTTTTACAATTTTATAAAGGGTGTTAGGGTAAGGTTTGCCAACGCTTTGGGGCCTTTGCTCCTTATCCGGCATAAGACATGACGCCGCCACACACTCGGTTAAACCAAAGCCCTGACGTATCTGAACTTTAGAATTATGCCGTAGCAGAAAAATATTAAAGCTATGCTGAAGCTCTGTACTCAGACTGTCTCCGCCTGAGAAAACTCCCAAAAGGTACGATAAATCTGCCTTTTCCAACACTTTTGAATTCATAAGAGGTTCAAGCATTGCAGGCACAACAGCTAAGTAATGAGGCTTGCTTTTTGCAATAACCCTGCCAATCTGTTGTCGGTCAAAACGCGGCACAAGAATTGCGTTGCCACCGAAATATAAAACCGTATGAATACATATTCCCAAGCCAAAGCCATGAAATACAGGCAAAACCGACAGCATTTTTACTCCCCGGACATTTTGCCCGCAAGCCGCCTCGGTACCTTCTGCTAAAGCATTCAAATTCAAGTTGGTAAGCTCTACCGCCTTAGGAGTTCCTGTAGTACCGCCCGAAAAAAGAATAACAGCAGTATCGTCATATTTCTGGGGACTTATATAAATATTTCCTCGCTTCTTTTTATTAAGCAAATTCTGCCACAAAACCGCTTTAGGCTTTTTGCTTTTAAAAGGAAAACCTATTTCGTCAAACGGTGAGGTTAAAACCAGCACCCTGTCCCCTGTTTTTTCAAAAACCTTTAAAAGCTTTTCGTAAAGCATATCAATCGCTATAACAAAACCACACGTACACTTGTTTATATAAAACTCAAGCTCAGCCTCAGCAGACAAAGGCGACACAAAAACAGGTACAGCACCGATGCGGTTAAGTGCGTAAAGCACGTACACCGCCTGAGGCAAGTTTGGCAAGGCTACCAAAACCCTATCACCTTTTTGTATGCCGATTTCAAATAAAGCAACCGATAGTCTCTCTACCTTAAAAAGCAATTTTTTGTAGGTTATAGCTCTACCTAAATAAGTCATAGCTTTTTTATCTTTGCACTCTTTAGCGACCGACATCACCGCTTCACTTATGCTTAAATTAGGGTAAACATGATTTTTGTCGTCCATAATAAAATCCTTTGATTTATAATGATAAAATTATACTTTTCAAAAAAGCTTCGGTCAAACATTTCGTGACGAATTTTGCGGCAGAAAAATACACTTTATTTTTTCGCTGTAATATGATAGAATAAGCCTATGCTAACCGAAAGTGAGATAAGAAAATATATGAAAAAGCTTTTGTGCCTTATTATGGCTTTATTTATTACTTTTATTTTCTGCGGCTGTGACAACAATGAAATTACAGAAGACAAAGTAAATATTGTAGCCGTGTCTTTTCCTGAGTATGATTTTGCAAGGGCAGTTGCGGGAGATAATGCAAAAATCACAATGCTTATTCCTCCTGCCGGCGAGGCTCATGGTTACGAGCCTACTGTTTCAGATATTAAAGCTGTGAGCAACTGCGATTTGTTTATATACACAGGCGGCGAAAGTGATACATGGGTAGAAAACGTACTTAATTCTGTTAATAATAATAAACTTACAGCCCTCGCTATGGTTGATTGTGTTGAAAACCTTTGCAACGAAGACCACAACCATGAGCACAATCACGACAAATTCACCTTTGACGAGCATGTTTGGACAAGCCCCAAAAATGCAATTTCAATTGTAAATGCAATTAAAAATATCCTCTGTAAAATCGATAGCGAAAATAAAGATGCCTTTGCAGAAAACGCAAAGGCATACAGTGAAAAGCTTACAGAGCTTGATGAAAATATACGAGAGGTAACAGAAAAATCTGCTAATGACACTTTGGTTTTCGGCGACCGCTTTCCCCTTACTTACTTTGCCGAAAGCTATAACCTCGAATACTTAGCGGCCTTTTCGGGATGTAGCGAAGACACCGAGGCAAGTGCATCTACTGTTGCAAGCCTTATTGACTTTGTAAATGAAAATAAAATCCCCATTGTATTTATAAACGAACTTTCAAACACCGCCATAGCAGAGCAGATTGCAAAGGAAACAGGTGCAGAGGTACGCACATTTTACTCCTGCCACAAAGTTTCAAAAGATGATTTTGAAAGCGGTATAACTTACATTGATATTATGAACAGGAATATTGAAAATCTTGATATAGCACTGAACTGAAAAAGGCTCCCTTTCGGGAGCCTTTCGCTATTTCAAACTGTCAATATAACTCTGTAAAATTACAACGGCGGCGACACTGTCCACCACTGCTTTTCGCTTTTTGCCACGGGTGTTTGTCTCGTTAAGAAAACCATGAGCCATAACCGTTGTGCTTCGCTCGTCTGCCATTACTGTTTTAATTCCCGTAACCTCGGTTAGTGATTCTGCAAAAGCTCTTGCGTTCTTTGCACTTTCGCCCTCAGTGCCGTCCATATTTTTAGGAAGCCCTACTACTACAAGGTCGGCCTTTTTTACTTCCTCTGCTACTTTTTCTAAAAGCACATCCTTGCGTTTTTCGCTGATAACCGTTACGGGATAAGCTAAAAATCCGTTGTCACAGGCGGCAATGCCTGTTCTGGCTTTGCCCAAATCAACTGCCATGATAAGCATAAGTTACACCTCGTCAGTATACTGCAAAATCACCGTCACCACCCTGAGGTGGGGCTTTTTGCTTATGGAAACGTTGTTTCTGTCGAAGAAATTTTCTTCAAGCTCCTCATTTACGGCATCCAGACACTCGAAGAAAATATAGTCGCCGTTATAGAAAAGCTCGTCTAAAGTATCATCAAAATCAAGGTCGGCAGAAATGCTGATGGTTACGGTTTCGGTAAGAGCACCCTGTGCAACACGAAGACCTGTTTTAATATTCTCCTTAGCAATATCCCCAAGGTCGTTAACAATCAAAGAATTTTTAACGAAATAATTTTGTGCGGTTGCAGAGCATACTGGCACAATAAGGTTGAAGCTGTCAGCTACACCGTCATCAATACCACAAACCTGCTCTTCGGTAAGCTGAGAATAAATCGGCATAATGGTGTGGTCATATAAAAGCTGCTCGGTGGTAATATTAAAATAATCGTAACCGCTACCCTTTTCGGTATCATTCCAAGTAGAATCAACATAGTACCACTCGTTGTCAATTTTAACACCGTTCCACATATGAAGGCCTTCATTGCCGTTGCCTATAACCGGAAAGCTTTCGATACCGACAGAGGCAAGCATAAGCTGCATCGCACGTGTGTAACCCTCGCAGACTGCCCTTTGATTAACAAGTGCACCATAGCTTGTAAAGCTTAAAAAGTCGTCGCTTACCTTAGATACATCCTCTGCGTAGTTACAATTCTTAATAAGCCAATCGTGGATGTAAAGCTCGCGGGAATATTCGGTCATATCTGAAAGAAGCCCCAAATGAAGCTCCTGAATTTTTGAATTAAGAGCCGCAGAGTAGCTTTCAACATCCTCTGCACTTAAATAAGAATAAAGCTGTAAAATTGTACTGCCTGTGGTATTGGCATAGCCAAACCGGTTGTCCATCCAGAAAATGTGCGGCTTATCCTGACAAAAAGCAACAATAACCTGACGAATCTGGGCTTCGGTTAACTCGGCATTCCATATTTTTATGTCAAGCAAATCGTAAAGACCATTCTCAGGCTTCTGTGCAATGTAAAAAACGTTTTCCTCCATTTCCCTATAGAGGATACGCTGAGCCTCCTCGGTAAGGCTTTTGTAGCCTTGGCTTAGTTCGGCACCGCCATAACGAACAGAAACAGGATAATCCGAAATATCTGCATAATCGTAACTAACTCCGTATGCATCTTTAACCGCAACGGTTTCCAGTGCATAGTCGGAAACAGGCTGAACAGTGCTGTCAGGAGTAAGCTCGTTAACATTATTTTCGGGCGGTTTATTGCTGTTGCAAGCTGTAAAAAGCAATAGAACGCTCAGCAAAATACAAATCAAAGGAAGTTTTGATTTCACCTTTATATCTCCTCATAATCAAACCCAATATATACTCTTCCATATTCAAAGTAAGGGACAGCGTTTTGGCTGTCCCTTAACTTTTAAAAAATTCAACTATTACTTAGAAAGTCTTTCCTTAAGACCTGCAAGCTGATTTTTGAGCTCCTCGGGGAGTCTGTCACCGAATTTCTGATAGAACTCCTCGATACCCTCGGTCTCCTTAAGCCACTTAGCATTGTCAACGTAAAGGATATCCTCAAGAACCTTAATGTCCATATCAAGACCTTCGAGGTTAATGTCAGATGCAGAGGGAACGTAGCCGATAGCGGTCTCGTTAGCGTTTGCTTCGCCATTGCAACGAGCAACAATCCACTCAAGAACACGGAAGTTGTCGCCGAAGCCGGGCCAGAGGAAGTTGCCATCATCATCAAGACGGAACCAGTTAACGTTGAAAATCTTAGGAGCCTTGTCGCCTAAAAC
>JAFUPE010000027.1 GCA_017481395.1 Ruminococcus sp.
TATTATAAATTTCGCCACGCATCAGGTGGTAAATGTTTCTGGATATTTTGTGTGCCTTGCCTGAATATAAATCTACCACAGGGTGGCTTTCAATTCTTTTAAAATTTTCGTGTGTTCCGTCAACAAACAGTATCTGGTATTTCTGAGAGTTGAGAAATTCAAGCTTTTTATTTTCATCGTCAGACTCGTCCCACAAAAAACCAAAATCACCGCAGATGATGAGGGTATCATCTTTGCTGAGTTTTTTGGCGGCTCGTGTTTTGAGACGCTTAATATCTCCGTGGGTGTCTCCTGTAATGTATATCAAAGTTAAAATCCCTTTCAAATTTAAAATTAAACATTGAAAACAATGTCGCAATATTGTATAATCTATATAATATCACAAGAGAGGCAATTTTTCTATGAAAAAAAGAATAATTCGTATATTTTCCTATATTTGTATATTTATTTTACTTTTTGCTTGTACCATTAGTGCATCTGCCGTAAGCTACGACTATTTTGCTTGGGATGAAGCCGAAGCAAAGCTTTACTCTGATACCATACTTCTTGTTAATATGGATACAGGAGTTCCTGTTTTTGAGAAAAACAGCCACGAAAGGCGTTTTCCTGCTTCCTTAACCAAGATTATGACCTATATTGTAGCAGTTGAAAATATTGAAGATGTTGAGAATACAAAGGTTGAAATCAAACAGGAAGTTATTGATTTGTTAAGCGGTACCGGCAGTTCAATGTCGGGTCTTGACTATAAAATAGGAGAAAAAGTTAAGGCTATAGACCTTTTATATTGTCTTATGGTTTCCTCAGGTAACGACGCCGCTTTAGTGCTTGCCGATTATATCGGCGGCGGAGATATCGACCTTTTCGTTAAAGCTATGAATGATAAGGCAAAAGAGCTTAACTTAGAGGATACTAATTTTGTTAATCCGCACGGTCTTCACGACCCTAACCACTACTCAACAGCTTATGACATTTATACAATGGCATCCTATGCTTTAACTCTTCCTTATTTCTCGGAAATTACCGATACCGCTACATATTATTGCGAGGGCGACGATTATCCCTTGGTAACCACCAACTACCTTATTGACGAAAACCGCGGCGGTGAGTATTACTACACCTATGCGAAGGGAATTAAAACAGGTACTACGGATGAAGCAGGAAGATGTATTGCTACAACCGCTGTTGCCGATGGTTACGCTTATATGTGTATTTGTATGGGTGCTCCTTATGACGATTCGGGTATTAACGGAGCTATGAAAGATGCCCGTAGCTTAATGCGGTGGGCTCTTCTTGAGCTTGAATTTACACGTCTTGTAAGTGTAGATACCCCTGTGTGCGAAGTTGATATTAACTTCTCTGCAGGTGATGAGTCTATTCATCTTTATCCCGATAAAAATGTTAACAGCATTCTTCCCAAAAACTATAAAACCGAAGACGTAGAAATTAACCCCAACGCACCTCTCACTTATGATGCTCCTGTCAAAAAGGGCGACGTAATCGGTACAGCTTCCGTTTATTATCAGAATGAGCTTGTGCAGAACGTTAACCTTATTGCAACTGAGGATGTTGCAAAAAGCGACGTAGCGTATACGATGCACATTTTAAAGAATATACTTCTTTCTTGGCAGTTCTGGGTTGCGCTGATTGTGGCGGTTATTCTTCTGGTGGTTTATTTTGCTCTTTTAAGCAATGTACGCCAAAAGAAAAAGCAGCGTCGTGTAAAGCGACACCGCAGAATGTAAGTCTGAAATATTAAGCTCTTCTTTCTTAGAGGAGCTTTTACTTTATCTCAAAATAGGGTAAATACCACGTTAAGGCTTCTGTACAGCTCATCCCGTTTTTGCAAAGATAATCAATTCCTTTCATGCTGATTCCTTCAGGATAATCTTTGTTAAACACAAAATCTTTATGTAAACAGTCCCAAGGCGAAGCTACAGCCTTAATATAAGGATATTCCTCACTGGTTTTGGTGTAACCTTTTGAGAGCGATGCCGTGGGAATGTAAACGAGTTCATCTTGGTAACTTATCTCAACATCCAGCGACTCATACAACTTGCGAGCCTTAGCGTATAAGTCTTTGTCAATTTCATCAGATACTATATGATTTATCTGCTTTTCGCTCTTTTGGCAGAATTTTAAATTATTATCTGCTATCAGCAATGCAGACTTTATTCCTTCGTCACAAAAATCCTTTTCAATAAGACTTAAGGCGAGGGAAATCACATCATCAGAATTAACGTTTCTTTCCGATATGCTTACTGCAGTTGTTTTTTCTTCGGCATTGTTTGCATTGATATTACCCTCACCATTTATTAATAAAGCCAAAATAGGGCATAGTGATAAAACAATAAGCAGTATAATGCAATATGTTAACGCTTTCCTCACATAATTCACCAATTCTTTACTTTAAATTTATTTTCTTACAACTCTTTCACCTTGACAAGGCACAAGGTTTGGTCTACAATAGTAGCTGTAAAAGAATTGCTCTAAAGAATATTTATTTAACTCTGTTTATTTTTATTACAGAAAAGGAGCCTTAAATGAAAGCTATAATAAATTGGATTATTTTAATCCCTGTACTCATTCTTACAGTTGGCGTTGAGCTTTTTACAGCTTTAAACCCCACCGGTGCCCAAAGCTTTTTCGGCATGGATGCAAACGGTATTTCTAAGATTATTCTTATTGCTATCGTTGTACTTTTTGCGTTGTTTTTCTTGCTCTCAATTTTTGACAGAAAAACTTCGCCTGTTCATATCTTAAGGCATAATTACGTTGCCGGTGTGTCTGCGGTAATTGCAGCTTTTTCACTTGCCGGTAATACTGCCGCAACAGTAGCAGAAAGCTTCAGGGGCAGCCCCTTGGGTGCTATGGATGTTGTTTTGGTTGTTGTATCTGCTTTTGCGGCAATTGCACTTCTGCTTGTTGGTATTAACCATTGCACAGCCTCCAACACAAAAACCAATATGTCGCTTTTGTATCTTGCGGTTCCTTTGTGGTGTGCAGCTCATCTTTTATCAAGGTTTATGAGCCATACGGCGGAGCCTGTTGCTATGGCAGAGACTATGGACCTTGTAATGTACGTATTCCTTGCAATATTCTTTATGTATGCAATGATGGTTGTTTCTCTTATTAACGGAAAAAATCCTGTTAAAGCTACTATTTACTGGGGTGCTCCTGCTGCGGTAGCCGCTCTTGTGTATTCGGTTTCAGTAATTGGCAGCGTTATGAATACCGAAGGTTCAGGAATGTTTGATTATCTCGATGCTGTTACCTGTGGTTTCTTAGGTGTTTATGTTCTCGCTTTTGTAGCAGAGCTTAGCTTTATGGCTAAAACCAAAGACGAGCAGTATGTTCCCCAACCCGAAACCGACGAGCTTGCTG
This sequence comes from Ruminococcus sp., assembly GCA_017481395.1. The sequence goes on from JAFUPE010000027.1 coordinate 3,382, forward strand.
AAGAAGAGGAAACAGAAGATCAAACAACTGTTGTATCAGAAAGCATAGAAGCTGAGGTTGCTGAATCTGAGGCAATTGAGGAGGAAATTAATCAATCCACTAAGAAATATTTTGATGATATTTCAAGTGTTGAATCTGAAATCGTAGAGCCCCAAGAGGTTGTACCTGTTACTGAAGAGGTTAAAAAAGAAGTTCCTGTGCGTGATTACGGCAGTTATTTTGAAGACACAGAGGAGACAAATAACATGTATATTGAAAGCGATAATATTGCTGTTAATACTACAAAAAATATACCTGTAGATAAAACCAAGTATCCGACTACCGGTGAAAAAACAAACCACCAGTTTGCTGTCCGTGATGAATACGTTGTGGGGATTAACGAAGTGACTGACAACACCAGCTACTCATCATCTTCTGCTGATGATGCTGACTTGATTATAAGCAATACTGGCTCAGAAACCCCTGAGCAGCTTGAAAAAGCTAAAGATAATTATGAGGCCCGCCTTGATGAGATAGACCGTCTCATTATCAGTATTCAGGGCGGAGATAAAGATAAGAAATAATTTAAAGAGGCGGTTTTCCGCCTCTTTTTCTTTGGTGATTACTGTGAAGAAGTTTTTAGTATTTGTTTTAGTCTTTATTTTAGCACTTTGTCCTGTGTATGTAATGTCTTCTGTGGCAGCAGGCGACTTTGTGGTTGAGGATGGCGTGCTCCTGTCTTTTACAGGCCTTACTACTACCGTCACTATTCCCGATGATGTTTATTATATTGCTGACGGTGCATTTAAGGAAAATGTCCGCATCAATAAGCTTAATCTTCATGACGGAGTAACTGCAGTGGGAAACGAAGCTTTCTATGGCTGTACTTCTTTAAAAGAAGTTAACGGCGGCGAATCGGTAGATTATGTGGGTGCTTATGCTTTTTACGGTACTCCTTATTTCAATAATGCGGCTTCAGAGCTTGCAGCTTTGGGTTCGGTTGTATTGGGTGGAACCACAGCTTCAGCTTTAGAAATACCCGAAAACATAACAATGATTGCTCCTTATGCTTTTGCCGAGAACACAGTCATCGAGTCTTTAATAACTTATGACTCGTTAAGCGTAATCGGCGAGGGAGCTTTTTACAGATGTAATAACTTATCAACTGTTAACGTAAGCAGTAACCTTTCTTATATTGGCTCCCTTGCTTTTAGCGGCACAAAGTTTGTTGCTGACAGTGAAGATGAGTTCGTTGTGTTGGGCGATGGGTGTTTGGTTGGTTATAAGGGCTCGGATTCCTCAGTAACTGTTCCTGACAGCGTTAAACATATTACAGGCGGTGCTTTTTATTCCAACACCCATATTACAGAGGTTAACGTGCCTGATGGGGTTGCTTCAATTGGTGAACGTGCTTTTATGAATTGCACAAAGCTTGCAGAGGTAAGCTTACCTGAGAGCCTTATTATGATAGATAAAGAAGCATTTGCCCGCTGCAAAGCTCTAAAAACCATAACTGTGCCTGCAAGTGTGCAGCTTATGGGTGAAAGCGTATTCTTTGGTTGTAATTCTCTTGAAAATGCAAAGCTCCTATGCGATTTGGATATTCCGAGAGGTATTTTTGCTAATTGTACAAGTCTTGCTTACGCAACTATTTCTCAGAAAACTACAGAAATTGGCGATAGTGCGTTTCTTAACTGTACGTCTCTTACTGACCTTTCTGTAAGCGATACGGTAAAAACTATTGCACCAAGTGCCTTTCAGGGGGCAGAAAAACTTACGGTTTCTTGCAACAAGGCTTCTTTTGCATTTGAGTTTTGTAGTGAAAATGGTATAAACGTTCAGCAATGCGGTGATGCTAACTTGGACGGCAAGGTTAATATACGAGATGCAACCTATATTCAGAAGCACGTTGCAAGTATCGTTACTATGAATGAGCTTGAAGCCTTGAGGGCAGAAGTTAACTTTGACGGTAAAATTAACGTCAGAGACGCAACCTATATCCAAAAATTATTGGCAGGATTAATTTAAAAGCTGTTGACTTTTAATTTTAGCGTGATATAATAACTTAAGAAAATCGTTGATGGGGACAACACCCTTATAAACTGCTCACAAGAGAGTTTGCCTCTTAGCTGAAATGGCAGATTGAGCAAGAATTTCGGTTACCACCCCTGAGTCTGTGCAGGAAATGGCACGGCGGCTAAGCTCCGTTACAGCTTTTAGAGGGCAGTAAATCAACTGCCGAAGTTGGGTGGAACCACGTTGTATTTTACACCGTCCCGATTATTCCTTATGGGAATTATCGGGCGGTTTTTTATTTTATTGAAAGGATGATTAAGATGATTAAAGTTGAACTTAAAGGCGGCGTAATTAATGAGTACGCAGAGGGTACAACTGCCGCTGAAATCGCCAAAGGCCTTGGTGCAGGTCTTTACAAAGCATGTTGTGCTTGCAAAATTGACGGAGTTGTGTGTGACCTTCGCACACCTTTAAATACTGACGCTAAACTTGAGCTTCTTACATTTGATGATGAAGAGGGCAAGGCTGCTTTCTGGCACACATGCTCCCATGTGCTTGCTCAGGCTGTTAAGCGTCTATATCCCAATGCAAAATTAGGTGTTGGCCCTTCTATCGAAAACGGCTTCTTCTACGATTTTGAGGTTGATAAAGCTTTTTCTCCTGAGGATTTAGAGAAGATTAAGGCTGAAATGAAGAAGATAGTTAAAGAGGGTATTGAGCTTGAGCGTTACGAGCTTGATGCTGAGGCCGCTGTTAAGATGCTCACAGAAATGGGCGAAGACTATAAAGTAGAGCTTGCAAAAGAGCATATCGAAAAGGGCGATAAGCTTACGTTCTACAAGCAGGGCGACTTTACTGACCTTTGTGCAGGTCCTCACCTTATGTCTGTTGCAGCTCTAAAGGCTATCGAGCTTACAAACTGCACAGGTGCTTACTGGAGAGGTAACGCAGAAAACGCTCAGATGTGCCGTGTTTACGGTATTGCTTTCCCTAAGGCTTCTCAGCTTGAAGAGTATCTCCAGATGGTAGAGCAGGCTCGCCTTCGCGATCATAATAAGCTTGGCCGTGAGCTCGAGCTTTTCACAACAAGTGAAGTTATCGGTCAGGGCCTTCCAATTCTTCTTCCTAAGGGTGCAAGAATCATCCAGCTTCTTCAGCGTTTTGTTGAGGATGAAGAGCAGAAGAGAGGCTGGCTCTTAACAAAAACTCCCTATATGGCAAAGTCTGACCTTTACAAAATCAGCGGTCACTGGGACCATTATAAAGACGGTATGTTTGTTTTAGGCGATGAGGAAAAGGATAAGGAAGTTTTCGCACTTCGTCCTATGACTTGTCCCTTCCAGTATCAGGCTTACCTTAACCGCGGTCGTTCTTACAGAGACCTGCCCTTAAGATACAATGAAACCTCCACACTCTTCAGAAACGAAGCCAGCGGTGAGATGCACGGTCTAATCCGTGTTCGTCAGTTTACTATTTCCGAGGGTCATCTTATGTGTACTCCTGAGCAGTTAGAGGATGAGTTCAAGGGTTGCCTTGAGCTTGCTGTGTATATGCTCAAAACTCTCGGCCTTTATGAGGACGTTTCTTTCCGTTTCTCTCAGTGGGATCCTGCTGATAACGAAAAGTACATTGGTACTCCCGAACAGTGGGATGAAGCTCAGGGTATTATGGGTAAAATCCTCGACAACCTCGGTCTTAACTACAAAATCGGTATCGGTGAAGCAGCATTCTACGGCCCTAAGCTTGATATCCAGATTAAGAACGTATGGGGCAAAGAGGATACTCTCATTACAATTCAGGTGGACCAGCTTCTTGCTGAGCAGTTCGGTATGGTATACGTTGATAAGGACGGCTCAAAGAAGAACCCCTACATTATCCACAGAACTTCAATCGGTTGCTACGAGCGTACACTTGCACTTCTTATCGAAAAGTACGCAGGTGCATTCCCAATGTGGCTTGCACCTATTCAGGTTAAGCTTCTTCCCATTGCTGACAGACATCTTGACTACGTTTATGACGTTAAGAAGGCACTTGAGGCTAAGGGTATGCGCGTAGAGGTAGACGACAGAAGCGAAAAAATCGGCTATAAAATCCGCGAAGCTCAGCTTGAAAAGGTTCCTTATATGCTTATTATCGGTGATAAGGATATTGAGGGTAATACTGTTTCAGTTCGTTCAAGAAAACAGGGTGACCTTGGTGCAATGAGCGTTGAGGATTTCATTGCAAGAGCCGTGGAGGAAATTGAAACAAAGGTTATTAACTGATAGGAGAGTTTAATGCCATATAAACGCTACGATATTACCAACACATATTCATATCGGGGCAGACGAAAAAACGAAAACGTTGTGCTTAAAACCGTAATGCTTTTTCTGCTTCCTGTTTTTATTATCGCCGTGCTCTTAGGCGGTGCTTACGTTTCTTACAGAATGATTCTTAAGGATATGTACGTAGAGCCGGTAAAGCCTGTTTCAACAACTGACGAAGCGGTTCTGCACGAAGAGGAGCTTTTGAGAATCGTTAATGAAGCCGAACCTCTGGAAAGCACCTACGTGCCCATTCTTACATCGGTAAACGGGGTAGAGGTTAACGCTCTTTCTGCAGATTGCCTTAATGAAATGATTAATGCTGCAAAAGCAGATAAAGTAACGCTTACCCTTAAGACGGGATACGTTTCATATGATGAGCAGGCTAAGCTTCATCAGTCTACTTACGAAAAGCTTAAGAAAAGCGGAAAGTATTCGCAGATAAAAGCAGAGGCAGAGGCTAAAAAGCTTTGTCCTCCTGCAGGCTGCAGTGAGTGCCAGACAGGACTTTTATTGGAGTTTGATGCCCCCGTAGGCAGCGATTCCTACAAATGGCTTGTTAAATACAGCGTAAATTACGGCTTTATTTTAAGATATCCCGAAGCTAAGGAAGCTGATACAGGTATAAGCTTTAACCCGAATCTTTATAGATTTGTAGGTAAGGAATCGGCTCAGAACATCCGTCGATATGATATGTCTTTAGAGGAATATGCCGCTCATATTTCAATAAGATAAAAAAGATTATAATTAATTCAAAAAATGCTTGCAATTTCTGTTTTTTTGTAGTACAATAAGCCTATTGCAACTGAGTTTCATGAAAGAGGTGAATTCGAATGAAGGAGAATATCCATCCTAACTATCAGCAGACTACTATCACATGTGCATGTGGTAATGTAATCGAGACAGGTTCTACAAAGCCCAACCAGCGTGTTGAAATCTGTTCCAAGTGCCATCCTTTCTTCACTGGCAAGCAGAAGCTCGTTGATACAGGCGGCCGTGTTGACAGATTTAAGAAGCGTTACGGCATCGATAAGTAATCTAAGCATTTTTGGGCGGTACTTCATAGGAAGCACCGCCTGATTTTTTTATAAGGGGTGAGCAGGTTGTCAAAGGATTACGTAACTGTCGCCAAAGCGGCACAGGACGAATTTATAGAGCGACGTTCTAAATTTATAGGCTATGTAATGCCTGTAACCACTGAAGAAGAAGCACTAAATTTCATAAACGAAATACGTACCCGTCACTGGGACGCCACACACAATGTCTATGCTTATGTAATTCGAGAGCAAAATTTGTGTCGCTACAGCGACGACCATGAGCCTCAGGGTACAGCTGGCGTGCCGGTTCTGGACGTTATACGCAAATCCGGTCTTACCGATGTGTGCGTAGTTGTTACACGATATTTCGGCGGTGTGCTTTTAGGTGCAGGAGGATTGGTTCGTGCATATTCTCATGGTGCATCTATCGGACTTAACGCTGCAGGCAGACGTGAAATGATTACCTGCTACGAAGCAAAGCTTACCTGCTCTTATAGTCAGTACGGCAAACTTTCATCACTTCTTCCCGAAAATGGTGCAACCCTCGATGACACAGTTTTTGAGGATAACGTAACACTTTGCTTTCATATTCCTGTGGGGGATATCGGTGCACTTAATAAAAAGGTAGCTGATGCTACCGGCGGAAGCGTTGAAATAGAGATAGTATCAGAAAAATACTACTCCTATTAGAAAAAATATAAAAAAGCAGGAATTTTAAAATTCTTGTCGTATATAATATTGAAAATAATTATTATTAAGAGGAGGTGCGGTAATGGCATTACCAAGCAGTTTTTTGTCAGAGCTTAAGGCTCGCTCAGATATTACCGATATAGTCTCCTCTTATGTTAACTTAAAGCGGCGGGGAAGGAATATGATTGGACTTTGTCCCTTTCATTCCGAAAAAACTCCGTCCTTTAATATTTACCCGGAAAATGGTAGTTTTTACTGCTTCGGTTGCGGTGTAGGCGGCGACGTTATTACTTTTATTATGAAGATTGAAAACCTCGATTATGTCGAGGCTGTCAAGCTTTTAGCAACAAGGGCTGGTATGTCAATGCCTGAGGACACCTACGATGACGGAGTCTCAAAGCTTAAGGGCAGAATTTTAGAGGCAAACCGCGAAGCCGCAAGGTTTTTCCACGCTCAGCTAATGTCAGACGCAGGAAAACAGGCACAGGAATACCTTATAGGTCGTGCCTTAAGCCGCCAGACGGTTGTTCGCTTTGGTTTAGGCTATGCACCGTCAAATCGTTTTGCACTTTCTGACCATCTTAGAAAAAAAGGCTTTAAAGATACTGAAATTGTAGCCGCAAATTTAGCCTTTCAAAGGTCAAGCGGCAAAGGTATTGTGGACAGATTCTCCGACAGGGTTATGTTTCCTATTATAGATTTAAGGGGTAATGTTATTGCTTTTGGAGGTCGTATTCTTACTGACCAGAAGCCAAAATACCTCAACACCTCCGATACCTTGGCTTTTAAAAAAAGCTCGAATCTTTTTTCTCTTAACAACGCCAAGAATACGGGACTACGTACCCTTATTCTTTGTGAAGGCTATATGGATGTAATAGCCCTTAATGCCGCAGGTTTTCAAAATGCCGTTGCAACTCTGGGTACAGCTTTAACGCCTGAGCAGGCACTGTTAATGAAGCGTTACGCCGACGAGGTTATAATTTGTTATGATGCTGATGAAGCGGGGCAGAAGGCTACCGCCAAAGCCATAGACACACTTCGTAATGCTGGCTTGGTTATCCGTGTACTTACAATTCCCGACGGAAAAGACCCCGACGAATTTATCCGCAAAAACGGCGAAAGGGGACAAGCCGCTTTCAAGAATTTGCTTGAAAGCAGCGGTGACGACGTTGAATATCGCCTTACAAAGCTTAGGCTTGTGCACGACCTTAACCGTGCAGACTCCAAAGCTGCATATATGAAGGAAGCTTTGCGTATAATCGTAAACTTAGACAGCTTTGTAGAGCAGGATATCTACTGCTCAAAGCTTTCTGAAGAATTAGGTGTCAGAAAAGATGCGGTCGTCGAGGACTTAAATCGGATGAAATCAAATAAGCGAAGGGATTTTGCTAAAAAGGAATACAAAAAAGTAGCCTCTGACTTAGTAGGCAGAGACGAAAAGCTTAACCCTGAGCGTAAGGAAAATATGCGTGCCGCTAAGGCTGAGGAAATGCTTATATCCTACATATTTCATAATCCCGATATGCTGAAAAAAGCCTCAGAGCTTATAAATCCCGAGGATTTCGTTACAGCCTTCAACAAGCGGTTTTATGTATACATAACAGAAAAAATCAAAAACGGCTTACCTCCTGACCTTAACGTATCTCAGGATTTTACCCCGGAAGAGGTATCCCGATTTTATTCAATTATAAATTCCTATAATTCCCAGACAGCAACCATAAACGCCATGAGGGAATATATAGATACCATTCATTTCGAAAAAGGAAAGCTTACTAAAGTTGACATCAGTGGGATGACCCCCGAAGAAATAATGAACAATTTAAAAAAGAAGCCAAAGAAATAAACAGATAGGAGAAATATGAAAATGGCAGGTTCAATTCAGGACAAAAAATCAATTATTAAAGAAATTACCGAGCTTGGTAAAACTAAAGGCCAGCTTTCTAACAAAGATATTCTTGATGCAATCGGTGAAATTGACTTTGATCCCGAGCAGCTTGAAAAGCTTTATGATAATTTAGAGAGCATGGGTATCGAAATCGTTGAAGATAACGACGATTTACAGCAGTTTGCAGACTTAGAGGTTGCCATAAACGCCGCCGAGGGTAACCCTGTGGGTGAGTCAGACGGCAGTGAAATTATTGCCATCGACGACCCGGTTAAGGTTTATCTTAAGGAAATCGGTCGTGTACCTCTTCTTTCTCAGGAGGAGGAAATAGAGCTTGCTATTCGCATAAACGATGGAGACGTTCAGGCAAAACAGCGTCTTTCCGAGGCTAACCTTCGTCTTGTTGTAAGTATAGCTAAGCGTTACCTCGGCAGAGGTATGCAGTTTCTTGATTTGATTCAAGAGGGTAATTTAGGTCTTATTAAGGCTGTAGAAAAGTTCGATTATACCAAAGGCTTCAAGTTCTCAACCTATGCAACATGGTGGATTCGTCAGGCTATTACTCGTGCTATTGCCGACCAGGCTCGTACTATCCGAATTCCTGTTCATATGGTAGAAACTATCAATAAGGTCAAGAAGGTTTCAAGCCAGCTACTTCACCAGAATGGCCATGAGCCCACTGCTGACGAAATTGCCGAAGAGCTTGATATGTCCGTTGATAAAGTACGCGAGATTATGCGTGTTGCTCAGGAGCCCGTTTCCTTAGAAACTCCTATTGGTGAAGAAGAGGACAGCCACCTTGGCGATTTTATTCCCGATGATGATGCACCTGCTCCTGCAGATGCTGCATCCCATACACTTCTTCGCGAACAGCTTGTAGAGGTGCTTGACACCCTCACCCCCCGAGAGGAAAAGGTGCTTCGTCTACGCTTTGGCTTAGAAGACGGCAGAAGCCGTACACTTGAGGAAGTAGGCAAGGAGTTTAACGTTACTCGTGAGCGTATCCGTCAGATTGAAGCAAAGGCACTTCGTAAGCTTCGTCATCCCTCAAGAAGCAAGAAGCTTAAGGATTTTTTAGACTAATGATTACCTTCGAGGAATGTGCTGAGATGCTCGATGAAATCGCCGACTCTATGCCCTTTGAGCTTTACCGCGAATTAAACGGCGGAATGTCTTTGCTACCTCAGGTAAAGGTGCATCCCAAGGCGGTAAATAACGATTTGTTCATTTTAGGCGAGTATAAACGCAATTCTCTGGGCAGATACATAGTATTTTACTACGGAAGTCTTAACCGCGTTTACGGTCAGCTTTCTAAAGAAGAGTATTATAAACGTCTCAAAAAAGTGCTTGCCCATGAAGTAAGGCATCATAACGAATTTTTAGCAGGGGTAGACGATTTGGTGCTTTATGACAACGAGCAGATAAACAGCTACCTTAAAAGAAAAAACAAAGCATAAGCAGACCGCAAGGCAGAACAATTACCCTTGCGGTCTTTTATATCACTTAAGCCTAAGTTTTTGTCCGGGATAAATTATATTCGGATTGTTTAAATTGTTGTATGAAATTATATCGTTAGCGTTAATGCCGTATCTTCTGGCAATACCCCAAACGGTGTCACCGGGTCTTACTATATATACCGAGGGCATATCGGGTGGAATTTTTGCAGGAATTTTAAGCACAAGACCCGGTATGATAAACTCGGGATTTTCAATGTCGTTAACTCTTACTATTTCGTCAACGGTAGTTCCAAAAAAGTTTGCAATACCCCAAAGTGTATTGCCGGGCATAACAGTATAAAGTGTGTAGTTCAGAAGTAAAACCTCCCTTCTGTTATTAATATATACATCAAAGAGGAGATTCGTGCGGAATATTTGATTTTTCTTTGCCAATACTATTGATTACAACGGAGGTATAAATATGGAAACAAAAATCAAAAGCGTAAACGCAAGAGAAATTCTCGATTCCAGAGGCTTTCCTACAGTAGAATGCGAGGTAATGCTCGAAAACGGAGCAAAGGGAGTTGCCGCCGTACCCTCGGGTGCTTCTACCGGCGAGCACGAAGCGGTGGAGCTTCGTGACAAGGATGCTCGTTACATGGGCAAAGGCGTAAAAAAAGCAGTAACTAACGTCAATAGCACAATTGCGCCTGCACTTTTAGGTCAGAAAGCCACTAACCAACTCTCTATTGATTCAATTCTTACCACACTCGATTCTACCGATAATAAGTCAAAGCTTGGTGCTAACGCCTTGCTGTCGGTTTCGATGGCTGTTGCAAAGGCGGCGGCAAACGCCGTCAAGCTTCCGCTGTACAGATATCTTGGCAACGTATATTCTCATAAGCTTCCTGTGCCTATGATGAATATTCTCAATGGCGGTGCACACGCGTCAAATAATATCGATATTCAGGAATTCATGATTATGCCTGTTGGCTTCAGAAGCTTTGTAGAGGCTATTCGTGCCGCTTGTGAGGTTTATCATACTTTGGGTAATCTCTTAAAGGAAAAGAACCTTTCCACAGCAGTAGGCGACGAAGGCGGCTTTGCACCTAATCTGCAGAGTGACGAAGATGCGATTGAGCTCATTTTAGAGGCGATAAATGCCGCAGGTTTTAACGATTCTCAGATTAAGCTTGCCTTAGACGCCGCATCATCAGAGTGGTTTAGTGACGGCAAGTATGTGCTTCCCAAGCGTGGGGTTGTCTATACAGGCAACGAGCTTGCCGCTTACTTTAGCTCTCTTAAGGAAAAGTATCCCATAATCTCAATCGAGGACCCTTTGGCAGAGGACGATTGGCAGACTTGGCAAAGCTTTACTAATTCGGCTAAAGACAGCTTGCAGATAGTAGGTGACGACCTTTTTGTTACCAATTATAAAAGGCTTGAAAAAGGAATTTCCTTAGGTGCGGCTAATTCTATTCTTATTAAAGTAAATCAGATAGGCACCCTTTCTGAAACCTTCAGAGCTATAGAAACTGCTCACAGAGCAGGATACACAACGGTAATTTCGCACCGTAGCGGCGAAACCGAGGATACTACAATAGCTGATATTGCCGTTGCTGTAAACGCAGGCCAGATTAAAACAGGTGCTCCATGCCGAAGCGAGAGGGTAGCAAAGTATAACAGGCTTCTTAAAATTGAGCAGGAATTAGGCAATTCAGCAGTTTATACTATGAATTAAAAAGACAATATGGCAAAATTAACGAAAAATCGATGAAAATTTCTACACGGAAATCGCACTTTATGTACGGTTTCCGTCTTTATTTTAGGCTCGCTTTGTGGTATATTATCTATGTATTATATTATGGGAGCGAATGCTCTAAACATTTGGTGATTATTATGATTAACACAACTAACACATGCCTTTGGGATAGCGATAAAAACTTAGGCAATCCCGTTCACAGGCTTGACAAATTTGCCTATTTTGGTAACGATTTAGGTGCAGTTTACTTTAAAGAGAAAACTATATTTACTTTCTGGTCGCCCGAAGCACTTGCCGTTAAGGTAAGGCTTTTTGCCACAGGCAGCGACTCCGAGCAAGGAGCAAGGGTTATTGCTGAGCTGCCTATGGTGAAAACGGACGAAAATGTGTGGCGTTGCGAGTATGTTGGTGACCACAAAAATGAATATTACACTTATATTATAGATTTCAACGGCAAAAGAGTGGAAACTGTAGATATCTATGCAAAAGCCGCGGGCGTAAACGGCGAAAGAGGTATGATTGTTGACCTTAAATCAACTGACCCTGAAGGTTGGGAAGAGGACAAAAATATCTTCTTGGATAGTCCTACCGACGCAATCGTTTGGGAAGTTCACGTAAAGGACTTTTCTCATTCGCCTTCTTCAGGTGTTTCTGAAGAGCACAGAGGAAAATACCTTGCTTTTACCGAGCACAGTACACTTTACGGCGAGGGTATTGTTCCCACCTGCGTTGATTATTTAAAGCAGCTTGGTATTACCCACGTACAGATTAATCCCTTCTACGATTTCGGCTCAGTAAATGAAGCCGCACAGGACGATTCCTTTAATTGGGGCTATGACCCTAAAAACTATAACGTTCCCGAGGGAAGCTATTCTACAAACCCCTTCGACGGAAATGTGCGAATTACCGAGTGCAAGCAGATGATTAAGGCTTTGCATGATGCAGGTATCGGTGTTATTATGGACGTGGTTTATAATCACACTTATCAGGCACAGGGCTCTTTCTTCGACAGAAGTGTCCCCGGTTACTATTACCGCTATAATAAAGACGGCTCTTGGTCTAACGGCTCAGGTTGCTCTAACGACACAGCCTCAGAGCATCTTATGTTCAGAAAGTTTATGATTGACTCTGTCCTTTATTGGGCAGAGGAATACCACCTCGACGGCTTCCGTTTTGACCTTATGGGTCTTCATGATGCTGCTACAATGCGTTTTATCCGCGAAGCTCTTGACAGCAAATTCGGTAAGGATAACGTTATTCTTTACGGTGAAGGCTGGCATATGGGTACAGCCTGTGCCTGTGGTACAGAAATGGCAAATCAGGGTGCTATTCGTTCAATGCCGGGTGTAGGTGCCTTTAACGACAATATTCGTGATGCTATCAAGGGCAGTGTTTTCGGTGCGTATGATAAAGGCTTTGTTCAGTGCGGTGCTTTTGCCGAGCGTATCAAAAGCGGTATATTAGCCGAAACAGGTTCATGGGCAAAGGAGGCATCTCAGTGCGTAAACTACGCCTCATGTCATGATAACTACGCCCTTTATGACAAGCTCGTATTAAGCGAAAGAGGCGGCAAAGGATATTGCGAGCGTTATGATTCACTTGTTTCTATGATTAAGCTTTCTGCCGCAATAGTTCTTACTTCACGGGGTATTCCTTTCTTCCTTGCTGGCGAGGAAATTGCCCGTACAAAGTTTGGCGACGAAAACAGCTATTGCTCATCTGCTGAGATTAACCAGATTGACTGGGAAAATACCGGCCACTACGCAGACCTTATTCTTTACTATCAGGGTCTTATCCGACTTAGAAAACATCTGGCGGCACTTAAAGGCTCAAACAAGGTTTCTGATACAGCAGACTTCCGTTTTATCGATTCCGCAATGCCTTGTGTTTCTTATGCTGTTGATTTTGCGGACGGCGACGTTAAGGGTCATATTTTTGTAGCACTTAATCCCTGTGATTATGATGTTCGCATTAATCTTGCAGATACAGGCCTTAGCAAAGACACCAAGTGGATTGCTGTTGTAAATAAGCACAGTGCAGGCACTGCGCCCTTAATGGCAATTTCCGAGCTTGCTCTGGTTGAGGGCAAAAGTGCTCTCGTTCTTATAGACGAGGCGGCATATAAGGCAATTTTTAAAAGGTAATTCTCTGCTTTTGGAATAAAGCAGATTTACATTATTCATTTTAATAGGAGGTAATTCTATGAAACTCAAAAAAATCCTTTCGATTTTGCTTGCAGTTATGATGGTTTTAAGCACTTTAAGCCTTCTTTCTGTTTCTGCAGAATCTGAGGTAACCAACAACAACCCTTATTCGGTTGCTGCAATGGAGCTTGACGAGCTTTATGCTTACGACGGCGACGACCTCGGTAGCACATATACCCCCGAGGCAACAACATTCAAGGTTTGGTCTCCTACTTCTGAGGCTGTTACTCTTAAGCTTTATGCTACAGGTAGCGATGCCGAAGAGGGTGCCCAGGACCTTGGTGAATACGAAATGACTCTCGACGAAGAAACAGGCGTTTGGTCTGTAACTGTTGAGGGTGACCTTCTAAACGTTTACTATACCTACGAGGTTTCTACTGTAGCTCTTGTTACAGGTACTAAGAAAACTTCCGAGGTTTGTGACATCTATGCTAAGGCTGTAGGTGTTAACGGTAACCGTGCAATGGTAGTTGACCTTGACTCTACCGACCCCGAGGGTTGGGAAAATGACCAGTACGTTTTAGTTGACGAGCAGACAGATGCTATTATCTGGGAAGTAGTAGTTCGCGACTTCTCCGCAAGCGAGTCCTCAGGCGTTTCTGAGGCAAACCGCGGTAAGTTCCTTGCTTTTACCGAGGAAGGCACTACAGTTAACGGCGAGGGCAACATTTCCACTTGTGTTGATTACCTCAAAGAGCTTGGTGTAACTCACGTACAGATTAACCCCTTCTACGATTTTGCTTCCATTCAGGAAGACAAGAGCCTTGAGCACCAGTACAACTGGGGCTACGACCCCAAGAACTATAACGTTCCCGAGGGTAGCTATTCTTCTAACCCCTATGACGGTAACGTTAGAATTAATGAGTGTAAGCAGATGATTCAGGCTCTTCATAATGCAGGTATCGGTGTTATTATGGACGTTGTTTACAACCATACATATGCTTCCGACACATCTTTCTTCCAGCTTACAGTTCCTAACTATTACTACCGCTTTAACGCACAGGGCGGTTGGTCTGCAGGTTCCGGTTGCGGTAACGATACAGCTTCCGAGCGTGCAATGTTCAGAAAGTTTATGATTGACTCCTGCCGTTATTGGGTAGAAGAGTACCACGTAGATGGTTTCCGTTTTGACCTTATGGGCCTTCACGATGCCGAAACAATGAACCTTATCAGAGAAGACCTCGACACCATCAACCCTGACCTTATTATGTACGGTGAGGGCTGGAACATGAGCTCACAGTTTGACCCTGTTACCTGCACAGGTACAAAGACAATCGGTGCTTCTCAGTCAAATGCTGCAGAGGTTAGCTCCAGAATCGGTATGTTCAACGACCAGATTCGTGATGCTCTTAAGGGTAACGTATTTACAAACACAGCTACAGGCTTCCTTCAGGGCTCCAAAGCTTGCTACGAAGGCGTGGCTTACGGTGTACGTGCCAATACATTTGGCAAGGGCGGTACATGGACTCCCCAGACTGCTGAGCAGTGTGTAACTTACGTATCCTGCCACGATAACCACACTCTTTACGACAGACTTGTTGCTTCAACCCGTGGTGAGGATGCCGAGTACAGAATGAGATATGCTGACCTTATCGAAATGAATAAGATGTCTGCAACTCTTATCCTTACATCTCAGGGTACATCCTTCTTCGTAGCAGGCGAAGAGCTTGCTCGTTCAAAGGATGGCGACCACAACAGCTATTCTTCTCCTGTAGAGCTTAACCAGATCGACTGGAATCTTGCTGTTTCCAATGCTGACCTTGTTTCTTACTACAGAGGTCTCATCGACATCAGAAAGAACTATTCTCCCTTCACAGATGCAACAGGCAAATATGCTGATGCTTATACATTCGCTACATCTCTCTCCAGTGTTGAAAGCTATATCGCTTATGTGGTAGATAATGACGTAGAAGGCGAGTGGGATAAGGTTGCAGTTATGACAAACTCCCTTACAAAGGAAACTCAGGTAGTTGAGCTTCCCGACGTAGGCGTTGACGAGTGGGTTATCATTGCTGATGAAAACAGCACTGGCGTATCTGCGATCGAGGTTGTAAAGGGTAACACATTTGAGGTTGCTCCCTCAGGCTCTATTATTGCTGTTGATAAGAAGAGCTTTGATGCTGTAGGTCTTGAGTCTACAGACTCTAAGGTTACAGTTAACCACGTAAACGCAAAAACAAACGAAGTTATCACAACCCAGACTATCACAGGTGAGGTAGGTAAGGGTTACGAAACAGCTCAGGATTCTTCCTTAAGCCTCGAGTACGAAATCGACCGTGTTGAAGGTGATGCAAAGGGCACATTTACAGAAGAAGACAAGGTTGTTACTTACTACTACAATAGCTACGTTGCTCCTGCATTAAAGGATAACGATATTACAGGCGACGGTAAAGTTAACATCAAAGACGCAACAGCAGTTCAGAAGCACATTGCTAAGATTGTAGTTTTAGCTGATGACGTTGCTGCTCTTGCTGACTACGACTACAACGGCAAGGTAAATGTTAAGGATGCAACAGCAGTTCAGAAGCATATTGCAAACATTAACATCAGCATCGGTACCGTTGTTACAAACTTCTACGCAATCAACGATAATGGCGACAAGGTTTCTATTGCTCCTTCCGTAGAGAAGAAGTACAAGGTAGGCTCTGAGTACAAGACAGAGGCTGTTTCTGTTGAGCTTTACTCTGTAAGCGAGCAGCTTCCTGAAAATGCAGAGGGTATTGTAGCTGTTGGTACAACTACAGTTGACTACATCTATGATTATTCTGCAAGCGGTATCAAGGTACACGCAATTCACCTTGACCCCGAAGCTACTTGGACTCCTTACCTCTGGGCTTGGGATCCTACCAGCGGTGTTAACGCATTCGGCTCTTGGCCCGGCGTTCCTATGCTTGCTGATGGTGACGGTTGGTATACAATCGATGCAGCACTTCCCGAGGGTTGCGAGTACGGTATCATTATTAATGCAAACGGTTCTCCCCAGACTGCCGATATGATGGGTAACACTGCAGAAGAAATCTGGATTGTTATCGACGACTATAACATCATCGACAAGGGCGAGTTTATCACAATCTACACCGAAAAGCCCGATATCGAGGCTCTTCGTGCAGAGGTTGTAGTTCCCGCTGAATAATCAGACAAAACTGATATAAAATTACCTCCCTGAGTTAATTCTCAGGGAGGTTTCCTTTTATTTGTCAACTTAAACTATTCTGTTTTTCTTGCTTCCGCTAAAGTAGCTTTCGATATTTTCTGCAATTTTTCTTACGCATCTGTTTCGTGCTTCATACGAGCCCCAAGCCATATGAGGAGTAAAGCAAACGTTATCAAATCCAAGAATTTCGTTGTAAGGGTGCTCTTTAGAAAAAGGCTCTATAGAGTAAACGTCAACACCCAAACCGCCTAACTTGCCCTGCTTAATAGCATTTGTCAAGGCTCTTTCGTCGGCTACTGCTCCGCGGGCAGTGTTTATAACAATGGCGTTTTGCTTCATTTTAGCAATCCTGTCGGCGTTGATTAAATTCCTTGTTTCATTGCTTAGAGGTACGTGCAGTGTGATAATGTCACACTCCTTGCAAAGAGTATCAATATCTACAACTGGAAATCTGCCTTCCTGTTTCCTTCGGCACACCATTACCTTACAACCGAATGCGTCTGCAATCTCTGCAACCTTCATACCGATAGAGCCGCCGCCTACAACGCCCCAGGCGAACGAGGACAGCTCGTGGTACACAGGGGTCAGTTTATTTGCAATACCTGATTTTGTATATTCGCCGCTTCTTACAAAGTCTTCGTATTCCTTAAGGTGTGTCGTAAGGCTCAGAGCCATTGCAAGCGTAACCTGAGCCACACTGTCGGTAGAATACCCCGGTACGTTGCAAACTGCAATCTCTGCATTTTTACAGTACTCAGTATCAATATTGTCATAGCCTGTAGCCGCAACACAAATTATTTTAAGCTTGCTTGCATCTTTTAAGTTACTTTCATTTAGCTTAATTTTATTAATAATAACTACATCTGAATCGTGTATTCTTTCTGATACCTTTTCGGGTTCGGTTGTTTGATACTCTGCAACTTCGCCTAAGGCATAAATAGGGGAAAGGTCAATGTCCTTTCCGAGGGTTCCTTTATCAAGAACTGCAATTTTCATTAAAGTCTTCTCCTCTTTAGCCGTTTTTCAAGCTGTTTTATAACTGTTTTTTCAAAAAGAATAATTACTGCAATTTCAATGGGAATTGCTACAAAGGTTTTTATACTTCTGATTCCTGCGGTGATCCAGAATGCCTTGGAAAACTGTATATATAGCCACAGCGAGCCCAAAGCGATTTCTACAAATATGCCTGACACAACCTCGCATATTACAAGGGAGGGCACAAATCGCTTGCTTTCATATAAAAACATACCATAAAGTATTCCTACCAGTAGTCCGTTTAAAGTCCAACCCGGAAAATATGCACCCATAGGAACTAACATAAAGCATATCAGATCGCCTAATGCTCCTATTGCACCTGAGGCTACGGGGCCGCAAAGTATGCCTGCAATTGCAATTGGCAGAAACGTAAGCCCGATTTTAATATCTGGTGTAATTGCTAAGGTTAAATTGGAAAAATACCCAAGCAAAATCCTCAACGCCAATAGCATACCGCATATTGCAAGGTTTTGGGGCTTTTTTAATGTTTGTGCCGATTTTAAAAACTTTTCTCTGATAATATTCACGTGCAAACCTCCTGTGTTTGCCGCAGAAAAAGAGAAGGCGAAACTGCATTTTTAAACACAGCTCCGCCGTAAATTCTGATTTTCAGCGGGATGCAAGCCTTACACCGCGAGTTTTACTCTTCGTCCTCTTGGCAACTCCCCGTCCAAGCGGCACTTTACGCACAAGGCTCTACTCTGTTTTTTTATATAATATACCTGTTGGGTCGTTTTGTCAATCAAAATACGCCGTTAAAAGCAAGAATAACCAACACGCAGGTTGTAATAATCAGTATCGATAAAATAATAGAAGAAATAAAGGTTGTTGTTTTTTTGTTGCTTTGCTCAGAGCCTTGAGGCAGAAGCCTTGCTTTTCTTAAGGCAGTAACCACAAGCTTGTATAATACAAGTGTCACACTCGCATTTAAAGCACCTTTTATTACGTTAAAGGGCAAAAATGCAGGGAGCAAAAGGGTGCTTATAAATTCTCTTGTTACGTTCATATAAAGAGGAGTGACAAGATAATTCCATAAAAGCATAATTCCTGTCATAAGCACCGTGCCTGCCCCAAGTCCGATTATAGCTCCCGCAAGAGACTTCTTCTTTTTGTAAATAAAAGCCGCAGGGCAAACAAATGCTGCAGTTGCCAGTACATTCATTGCAAAGCCGATAAAGCCTGTAGAGCTGAATGTAAGCATTTCAAGAAAACAAACAACCACAGTAACCGCAAAAGCAGGCAAAGGCCCGTAAATAAAGCCACCGATAAGTATTATGGCACTTTTAAATTCAAGGTCAAGAAATGGCACACTGGGAATAATCGGAATGCGACAGATAAATGTAATTACGTACGCCATTGCCGCAAGCATACCCAAGGTTGCAAGCATCTTTACACGATAGCCTCTGTCATTATTTCTTGTCAAAGCTTTTTCCATAAATTTACCTCCAAGGTAGGGGACGATAAAAATAAAAGCTCCGCAAGTGCGGAGCCTGAGCATTATACATAAGTATAAAGTCATCTTTTCTCATCCGGACTATACCGTCGGCACAGGAGTTACACCTGTTCAGCACAAGGCTCGTGGGCTTTACCACCGGTGGGGAATTTCACCCCGCCCCAAAGATTTCATAAGTATTCTATAACTAAAGACGAATGTTGTCAAGCTTTTGTCACAGGGATTTTTCACCAAGTCTAAGCTCAATAATATCATGATGAGCAACTCTCTTTTCCTCAGGCGGTAACTCCATATAGTTTCCGAAAGGAATTTTAAGGTACTCTTCGTAATTTTTCATTGCAAGGTATTTTCTGCCCTCAAACTCAACCTCGCATATTCCGTCGTAAATGCTTCTGGGATAAACCTTTTTCATAAAGTAAAATCCGGCACAGAGCTCGGCAACGTTTTCCGAGGTTTCAAAGCTAAAGCGGCTCATTCTTTTTTCTGCAAACTTCCAGATTTTGTATCTTACATTTTTGCCTCTGAAAATGCCAAGCAATACCTTAGAGCCGACGCTTAGCAGGCCGCCTTGGTTTTTCGGTACAATACCCGAACGAAAAAGCGAGTAAACCATTGTCCACATATACTGTATTAATCGAGCCATTTTGCCGCTTGCCAAACCGTCAATAGGGAAAATGTCAAGAGGAATGCCATGCGGCATATCCATATCCTTCTGATACTCCTTAATCAGGGTGTGGTTTGTATCGGCGATTACCGCAAAAATATTGCCGTAGGTATTCTCTTTATCGGCATCCAGAAGCACAAAACGCTTGCTGGGATTTTCTTTTTTGTAAAGTCTTAAAAATTGTTCGTAATCAGGTCTGGGCATCAACACGTCGATGTCGTCATCCCAAGGTACGAATCCCTTGTTTCGTATTGAGCCGATAAGACAACCGCCGCAAAGGTAATATGTAAGTCCGTTTTTTCTGCAGAAGTCATCAAAAAAGTTAAGTCCGTCAAGCTCTGCAAGCTGTAGGTCTCTCAGAGTCTTACTGTCAAGCTGAATACTCAAACTAAATCTTCACTGCTTTCTTTTTTGTTATGGCGATTGTTTTTAATAACCGCATTCTTAACCTCGTTAATTCTTTCGAAAGGTTTATCACCAAGCTTTCTTCTCCAGAACGGCATTTTAACAAGTCCGCAAAGTGTACCCACTCCGTAAGCAATATGCAGTATAGGGAACAGGAAAGGCAGGAGCAAAAACTGTGGCTGAACCTTCCTTGTTAAAAAACATACGACAGTGTTAACAAAGTCAAACATAAGATATGCAAGTACGGTGTAAAGCAAGGGATAAATGTAACCCAAAGCCGCAAACACGGTAAAAATAATCAGCATAATAAGAAATACAAAGGGTGCAAAATGAAAGTAAGAAAGACAACCGGGGCAAACGCCGCAGGTAAGACCAATCCAATAACCGTTGCCGTATTTCTGCTTTATCATATGACGAAGGGTGCTTCTTGTGTGCTGAAAGGAGATAATATCGGGAAAACTGCACATTTTATAGCCTGCTTCTCTAATTCTGTAATGAAGCTCATTGTCCTCGGTTCTTCCCAAAGCTTCGTTAAAGCCGCCGACTTTCTCAAAAACCTCTCTCTTATAAGCGGCATGAAAAAGCGAGTCATGGTATTCCTGTTTTCCTGTAGGACGTCTGTAATTTGCAATAGAGCTTCCGAAGAGGCTTTCCTCAGCAGCAAGAAGTGTTAGCTTCCAAGAGGTTTCGTTATCTACAATGTTGGGTCTGCCGCCGCCGACAATGGTTTCGCCAAACTCCTCCATATTGTAAATACAGCGTGCAATAAAGTTACGGGGAATCTGTGCGTGTGCATCAATACGAATAATTACGTCACCTGTAGCCTTTGTAAGTGCCGCATTCCACGAAGCAGCCTGACTTCCTTTATTGCTACCGGTAATAATAACATCTTTAAATCCGTACTCGGTAGCTTTAAAATCCTCCATCATAGCCAAGGTGCCGTCAGTCGAGTTGCTGTCAACAAGCACAACCTCGATTTTTTCATGAGGATAAGTCTGGTCTGCAATATTACGAAAGAGTCCGTTAAGCACCTTTTCTTCGTTATAAGCAATTACACAAAGTGAAACTAACATAATCAGCATACTTCCTTTTGAAGTTTAATTAACCATTTGGCAGATGTTGCAAGGGAAGCCTCGCAGTAGGGAACAAAGTATAACATACCTACACCTGTAAGTGCAAGCAAAAACCAACCGCCGAAGGAATACATCAGTCTTCTGACCGAAGTGTTAAGCACACCGCTTAAAATTCTTTCTGATTCTTTTATATACGTGCCCGAAGGCTTGCTGTCGTCTTCAATGAATAAGTAAATACTGAGGAACTGTCGTGATGTCCACAAAATCCATATAGCAAGTCCTGCAATACCTGTTAAGAAGACTAAAAATGTAAGTAACGAATTTACAAAGGTGCTGAACTCATTGTTCATAATTGCGAGGAAAATCATATATGCAGGTGCTATGCAGGGTATGAATTTTACAACACATAAAAGTCCGTATCTGAAAGCGAATAACAAGCAGTTTTTTAGCTTAACGGTCAGATAATAGAACACGTCTGAAACCTTAGCATCTTCGCCTTTTGAAAGCAGATAAAAGTACCTTTTAACGCCGCAATAAAGAGGGAATATAAATAGAAATCCCAACACAAAGGCTATAAAACCGCCTGAGCCTGATACAGTCATAAGCAAAGCAAAGCCGAGGGACTCTTCGCTTTCGAGAGAAAACATCGGGTCAAGCTCTGCAAGTGCGTTGAAAAGAGGTGTAAGCACTACTTCAATTCCAAGCACAATGGCACTTTGTAAAAACAGCACCAAAAGCACACTTGCGAATATCAAAAGAAAAGTAGCTATCGCCGAGCTCCAGTTTCCTTTGGAAAGAACAGATTTCGCTTCATTGCGGATTCTTTTTTCAGCGTTCATATACCAAAAACCTCCTTATTCGGCTGTAAACATCCTGTACATAGCCTCCAGACAAATCTGGGCATGCTTCATAAAGTTTTCCTCATCAATACCTTCGTTGTCGGTATGGAGATTTGAAGGGTCACCTTTAAATACAGGACCAAATGCAACTCCGTTTCCGCCTAACTTTCTGGCGTAAGTTCCGCCGCCTGTGGCGTACATTTCGGGAGCTTCGCTCATAATTTCCTCATAAGCTTCCTTTAAAATGCCGATAACAGGTCTTGAATCGTCAAGGTACAGGGGCTTTGAATGACTAAGCACGTTTACCTCAACATTTTCAAAATCAGCCGCTTTTTTTACCCTTCTTATAAGCTCCTTGCCGCCAAAAGTAACAGGGTAGCGTATGTCAAGGGTTGCTCGCTCTGTAGTTTCGTTAATCTCAATTGTAGATGCACAAACTGTAAGTGCTCCCGACTGAGAATCTCGCATCTTCATTCCAAGGGATGTACCGTCACTTTCCATTCTGATTCTGGTAGAAAGGAACGAGCAGAGGTTACCTAAGGATGAAAGAGTAAAGTTAGCTGAAAGCAGGTCGATAAGGTCAAGAATTGCATTGTGACCCTTTTGAGGCTCACATGCATGAGCCGCCTTGCCTTTTGACTTTATCATCATTCCATCGGGTGTATACATAAATTCAAACTCGCCATCTTTTGCATCGGCAAGCCTCATAAGCTGATGGTCGTCACTTTCACTGCAGTTAATTACAGCATAAGCTGTGTCGGCAACAGCATTAACAACAGTACCGCCCTTAAGCTCGGTAAGCACAGCGGCGTCGCCTCTTTTGCAGGTAAGCTCAAGCTGTAAAATACCCTTTTCTGCTCTGCAAATACCATAATCGGCATCAGGAGTAAATGACATATCAGGCATAGCTTCTTTACCAAAATATGCGGCTACGTCGGTCATACCTACCTCTTCGTCTGTGCCGAAAATTGCTCTTAATGTGTTTTTGCCCTCAACACCGCATTCCTTAAGAATTCTTAAGCAGTAAAGAGTAACCAACGCGGCACCCTTGTCGTCGGCGACTCCTCTACCGAAAAGCCTGCCGTCCTTTCTGGTAAGCTCAAAGGGGTTTGTATCCCAACCTGAGGATGCAGGTACAACGTCAAGATGTGTAAGCGTAGCACAAAGCAAGCCACCGTCGCCAAGCTGTGCGTGACCCGCTTTGTTGTCGATGTTTTTGGTTATAAGACCGAAGCCTTCGGCTTTATTAAGCATCCAGTTAAGTGCTTCGGTACACTTCTCGGGACTCTCCGAAGAAACGGATTCTATCCTTATAAGCTCGTCAAGGTCTTTTAAAAGTTCTTCTTTATATTCAAGAATTTTACTGCCGAATGACATAATTCACCTCAAAAATTGTTTGGAGTTATAAAAAACACTTTACCTCCAAAGTATATTAGTATATAATCAGATTATGATATTATACCATATATATTCTGAAAATGCACTATGTTTTTTAGAAATAAGGAGATTTTATGGCAAATTACAATTTTTTCGCTATGCTTAACCGAATGAAGTATATAAATCGCTGGGGGTTGATGAACAATACAAGGGAAGAAAACATCGGCGAGCACAGTCTGGAGGTGGCAATTTTTGCTCATGCCTTAGCGACTATTGCCAATAAACGCTTTGGAGAAAACCTTAACGCCGAAAAAGCGGCACTATTAGGACTCTTTCATGATGCAAGCGAGATTATCACAGGAGATTTACCTACACCGGTCAAATATTTTGACCCAAAAATCAAGGACGCCTATAAAAATATCGAGCATTTAAGCGAGCAAAAGCTTTTATCGATGCTTCCCGAATACTTAAGGGACGATTACTCACCGTTGGTAGATTCAGAGCTTTCTGACGAAAAGCTTCACCTTTACGTTAAAGCTGCCGACAAGCTTTCGGCTCTTGTTAAGTGTACCGAGGAGCTTAAAATGGGCAATAACGAGTTTTTAAAGGCTGAGCGAAGTACCAGAGAAGCACTTAAGAATATCGAACTTCCTGCACTAAAAGTATTTATGGAGGAGTTTTTACCTGCATTCAGCCTTACTCTTGATGAGTTGGATTGACAAAATCTCCTAAAAATCTGATGATTTTGTGAAAGTTTGACGATTTCTTACAATAATTCTATATTAGAAATATAAAATGATTTCAATAGTTATAATTACAAATTAGAATATTATGACTTCAAGAAGGTGATGGGTAATGTCCACAGAAGAAAATCAGGAGTTTGTCGATATCAGCTCCTCTGCTGATATACGCTCCCATTCTCAGAAAAAGTCAAAGAAAAAGCTGATTGTTATTAAGGTTATCTGCTGTTTGCTGTCGGTGCTTTTTCTTGTGGGCGGTGTTGCTTTCATTGTATACTATAGCACACTTAACAAGTTCCAGTACAAAGATATTGATAAAGGCTCGGCAGTAGGAAATCAAAACGCACAAGCCTCAACAGACCCTACCGACCCCGAAATGCTTATAATAGATAACGAGGACGGCAATCTTTTAAGTGACCCTTATGTTCTTAATATTATGCTTTTTGGTGCTGACCAATACGGCAATCAAGGCTTAAGTGACACAATGATTTTGCTGTCTATTGATAACCGTCACGAAAAAATCAAGATGACTTCTTTTTTAAGAGACACCTATATTTCGATTCCCGGTTATTATGCCACAAAGCTTAATGCCGCATATTCTTTAGGTGGTGCCGAGCTTTCTATTGCAACAATTGAGGCAAACTATGGCGTTCAGATTGACCGTTATGCTATTGTTAACTTTGAGACCTTTAAGGAAATTGTAGACATTATGGGCGGCGTTGATGTTGAGCTTTCTCAGGATGAGATTTATTATATCAACGACCAGATTGCCCAGAACGGGCAGAGCGAATATTTGCCCTACGACACACAGCCCGGTATGGTTAACCTTAACGGTCAGCAGGCATTGTGGTATGCCAGAAACCGCGGCGGCTATATTAACGGTACAGAGTACGGCGGCTCGGACTGGGATAGGGTAGAGCGTCAGCGAAAGTTTCTTAATGCTGTTATAGACGAGCTTAAATCATCAGCATCTATTACAGAAATCGTGCAGATTGTAAATGCAGTTGGCCCCAATATTACTACAAACCTCAAAAACAGCGAAATTACAACCTTGGTGTCAGGTGCCTTGACTTATTTAAGCTATGATATCGAACAGCTTTCAATGCCAACAGACGGTACGTGGAGCTACGGCTACAACGAGGCAGGTTCGGTAATTCTTGTAAATGACTGGTATCGTGCCCGTTATGACCTTGCAAAATTTATTTACGAGGATTCCGTAGCAGATAATTATTATTACTAAAAAACTCCGCAGTCTTAAATTAGACTGCGGAGAAATTTTTTATATATTAAATAATACCGTCGTAATCTTCTTTGTTTCTTTTAATTGGCTTTAAATCAAAGCACATAATGTTCAGCATAAGCACTGCGTACATAAGCGGTAAAATAAGAAGCGATGTAATAAATCCTGAAATTACAAAGGATATTGCAATAACCGCTACAAGTGAAATTGCCAGTAATATTCCGGCAAAAGCAAGGGCAAACACTCGGTTGTATACACAACCTCGGATAGTAAGACCTGCGACAATATAGGGGTATGCAAGCAGTATGCAAAGTGCCAAGCCTAAAACTTCAAAACCACCGGGAATAAGCTTTAATATAAACATAATAATAAACGCCATTACAATAAGAACAGCCATTATGTAACAAGGAAATTCACCAAAAGCGGATTTCTTTGTTTTTATCAGCATAAAAGCGCTTACACCTGCTGTTAAAGGCAAAACAGAAACTATAGATGCTATATTATTAAGTCCAAAGCTGTTTTCGGTAATGGGGAATTCCAGCTTAACAACCGAAAGAACAAGCATCAGTACGGCAATTGCAATTATAATTACAGGTAGCTTTGAGTTTTCGTTAAACTCTACGTTTCTTACTTTTTTCACGCCTTCATTCTCCTTGGTACGTATTTTTCTTTTTTTACTTTGCCTTCAAGCTGTGCTTTCGTTTTTGAAGAAATGCAGAAAAGCAAAAGACCAAGGCAGTAGGCAATAGCATAGCAACGTGCAAGCACAGTGAATTCGCTTACAATGTATGTTGTAGAGTAGGAAATTACCGAATAAAGAATTACGATTGTAGTAATTACTGATGCAAAAATTACAGGAAATGCGGTTTTAAGAACGCCTAATAAATATATCAATGCTAAAACAGCCGTAATTAAAAGCAAAGCCGCTTCGGCAATGTCAACGTAGTTTTGGGTGTAGCTTGACTGCATAGAAATAGAAGCATCCAGGGCTTTCTTGTTTGAGTAGGTAGTAAATGCAACAATAAGCTTTAAAATACTGCTTACAAATCCAAGTCCTGCCGCTGGAAGCAAAGCAACGCTTGCACGTTTTAAATCGTAAACTACTACACCGGCAACTGCAGAAATAGCGAATATTGCCCTTACGCATATATATACATTATATAATGCGGTTTCGTTACTGCCTTCAACTCTTGTAAATTGCGAACACATAGCTACCCACATTACCATAAGCACAGGCAAAGAGGCTAAAACTCCCAAAAGCATTGCAAAAGTCGGCAAAGACGACTTTTTGTGTACTAAGGGAAATGATATTTTAAATGATTTCATTATAATCCCTCCAAACATAATTATATTTATTTTATCACAAGTAAAGGATTTTTCAATAGCTTAAGAGAAAATTCAGTAAAAAGCCGTAAATTATCACAATACGTTCACATGTATTATTAAGCAAAGCTTTGCATATATATAGAGCAAAGGGGAGAATAAGCCTTATGATTAGCAGAGTTGCAGAGCTAAGACGCAAAGAGGTAATCGACAGTATCAGCGGGTCAAGGGTCGGATTTATTGATGATATCGAAATAGATACTCTTACAGCAGGCGTAAGGTCTGTTGTGGTTTTCGGCAGACCTCGATTTTTTGGCTTGTTAGGTAAATCTGAGGATGTAATCATTCCTTGGAGCGACATAACCCTAATCGGTGAAGACACAGTGCTTATAACAACAAATATTAAAAATAAACAAAAAACATTACGACAAACCAAGTTGTTTCGTTAAAATGACGGCATCGAAAGTTTGTGCCAATTAGCAATACAACTAAAGAAACATCAAAAATATTGTTGAATATAACGAAGAATAATTCTAATATAGAATAAATAGTTGATTATAATTCTAATTTAGAAATAAAAATACAGCAGATGATTTTTGCAAAATCCTGAAAAGTATGCCATAATACACCTCGGATTGTGTGATCAAGCAAAAATTTTACTACTTACACAAGACCTTAA